>JAHDHJ010000217.1 GCA_020631375.1 Saprospiraceae bacterium
CACCTTGAAAGGCGAGTTGGGTTCTTGAATATAAAAACCATCGGGTAGAGTAAGTATTTAGATTTT
The DNA here is from genome assembly GCA_020631375.1 of Saprospiraceae bacterium. Taxonomy (GTDB): domain Bacteria; phylum Bacteroidota; class Bacteroidia; order Chitinophagales; family Saprospiraceae; genus JAHDCE01. The sequence goes on from JAHDHJ010000217.1 coordinate 67, forward strand.
AGACGCTAGATATTTCTAAAAAACATATTTTTATTTAAAACAAAATTTAAAATATCTAGTGTCTAAATACTAAAATCTAAATACTAATGTCTATTTAATAAATAACCTCATGGAAGCGGCGACTCTTGCAGGAGTAGGTTCTCTCCAATCTCCTCCAACCATAGTCTTAAGTGGTTCTGCATTTTCATCAACCTTAATAAAAGTAGGGATGCCACCTATGCTATATAGGTAAGATATTTTATCCCTTTGTTTATCAATATCCGTATCGATAATAATCAATTTGGCATCCTTAAATGCTGTTTGCATTTCTTTGGAATCTATGGTCTTTTTGAATTCCCTACAAGGTCCACACCAACTAGCAGTAAAATATAAAACCGGAGTTTCTCCCTCACTTTTTATTTTGCTGACTAATTCTTTCAGATTGGAACCGCTTTTATAAAAATCGATGGTATAATCATTTTTAGATTCGCTTTTATCTGTGGTTTTTGTATTAGTCCCACAGGAAAATAAAACGAATGTACTAAGAAGGCAAATACTGATGAATTTAATGTTCATTTTATAATTATTTTAATGATTCATATTCTTTCAATTTTAAGGTAATTCCATTGATTTCCTTTAGAGCGGAATCCCTTGAAAATTGTGCGATGGTAATATTGTATTTTCCGGTTTCGTTGAACTTGGCTTTCTCTTGTAGATTAATTGGCGCAGTGCAATTTTTAGCTGAACATTTTCCATGCCATTTTCCGGTCTTGTCCGCAAAATCAGAAGAAATTCTCTGATGCAAATATTTTCCGGAAGGGAAAGTAGTGGAAATATTCATATAAATATTCTGATAATTATAATCCGTACTATGATTAATATCCATCAGTATGGAATATAATTTTGAAGTATCTTTTATATCAAAACTAAAATCCAAGGTATCCGGATAAACCCATCCTTCGGGATTTACATTTTGTGTTTTGTTATAAATATATTTTTCATTTTCACAAGCCGTAAAAACCAAAATAAAAGAAAATAGTAAAACTGCTATTTTGTATTTCATGTTAAAAATATGCGCCTTTTAAAATATAAACCCCTTAATAAAAAAGGCTTTGTAATTTATTATAATTTTACAAAGCCTTTTTTATTAAAGTATGTTAATCTAATATAGATGAAAATCTAAGAAAACATATCTCTCATTTTTTCAAAGAATCCTTTATCGGATTTACCCGGATTCGGTTTAAAGTTAGGCATATCTTTTAATTTTTCCAATAATTGCCTTTCTTTCGCATCCAATTTTTTCGGTGTCCAAATATTGACATGGACCAACTGGTCACCTTTATTATAAGATTGTACACCTGGCAATCCCTTGCCTCTTAAACGGAAAATTTTCCCTGATTGTGTACCCGGTGGTATTTTTATTTTGACTTTCCCATCTATTGTTGGGACATCAACACTACTGCCGAGTGCGGCATCAGCAAAATTCATATACAAATCATAAATGATATTCTGCCCATCTCGTTTTAGGGAATCATGAGGAATTTCTTCAATCGTAATGATTAAGTCTCCGGCAGGACCGCCTCTTCTTCCTGCATGTCCTTTGCCCCCCATTGATAATTGTATGCCCTCGCTGACTCCTGCTGGGATTTGGATTTCTACGACTTCATCTCCGGAAACCCGTCCCTCTCCTCTACATGAACCACATTTTGATGTGATTTCCTGACCCGTCCCACCACAATTCGGACAAGGAGCAGTCGTTTGCATCTGACCTAAGAAAGTATTTTTTACTTGCCTCACATAACCGGAGCCTCTGCAAGTATTACAAGTACTTACGGCATTCCTGTCCTTGGCACCCGAGCCATTGCAAGTGTCGCAGTTCACATGTTTCTTAATCTTTATTTTCTTTGTCGTGCCGTTGGCAATTTCTTCAATTGTCAACTTTACCTTTACACGGGCATTGCTTCCCCTTTCTCCAGTAGATCTTCTTCCGCCACCGCCACGTCTTCCGCCACCGCCAAAGAAACTATCAAAAGGGCTTCCTCCTCCGCTATCTCCGAAGATGTCACCGAATTGGGAGAAAATATCCTCCATAGTCATTCCTCCTCGGAAGCCACCTCCACCGCCACCTTGTTGGCTGCGGGTGTAACCCTCGTGCCCAAGCCGATCATACCTGGCTTTTTTATCGGCATCCCGAAGTGTTTCATAAGCTTCCGCAGCTTCCTTGAATTTGGCTTCCGCTGCCTTATCATCAGGATTTCGATCGGGATGGAATTTCATCGCGATTTTCCGATAAGCTTTTTTAATCTCCTTGTCTTCGGCAGTCCTAGGAACGCCCAATATATCGTAATAACTCTTTGCCATTTACTTTTCAGTTAGCAGTATTCAGTGAACAGTTAGCAGTGAACAGTTATCAGGTAGCACTTAAGGGTGATTTTACTGATAACTGTTCACTGCTAACTGTTCACTGTTCACTGTTTTATTTACCCACTACAACTTTAGCGTAGCGGATGATTTTATCATTCAATTTATAACCTCTTTCTATTGTGTCGATTATCTTTCCTTTCATTTCCTCAGTAGGAGCGGGAATTTCTGTAATGGCTTCATGGAAGTCAGGATCAAAATCCTCTCCGGTAGAATCCATAGCTTCCAGACCCCTTGATTTGGCGAAAGTCATGATTTTCTCATAAACGAACATCACACCCTCCGTGAATTCTTCTTCGCTATTGTCGTCATCATGATTTTTCTTTGCCCTGTCAAAATCGTCAAGAACAGGAATGAATGCTGACAAAGTGTCCTGTGCTGCGGTCTTCCTCATTTCCAATTTTTCCTTATTGGTCCGTTTTCGGAAATTATCGAACTCTGCGAACAATCTCAAGTACTTGTCCTTAGCTTCCGCCAATTCCTGTTTCAATTTTATTGTCTCAGCAGATTCCGTACCTGTTTCCTCAGTATTTTCTTCTTTTTTATCAAGGGTTTCCTCAATATTTTCAGAATTTACTTGTTCCTGATCCTTTACTAAAGTATCATCTTCCTTAACTTGTTTCTTTTCCTCTTTCTTACCCATTTTATTGAATATATTTTTGAGTTTCATAGTATTATTATGTCAAACACTTTGCCATACCGATTTTTAAGCCAAATTGGCAGCCCAAAGCCTAATTTATATTATTTGTAAAACCTAAATAAGCACTCACCCACTATTGTACCCCCTCAGAACGATTACACCTTCTAAACCTTTACACCTTAGCACCTGAACACTTTCACACCTGAACACGTCCACACCCTAAAAAACTTCCCCTTTCTCCGCCATCTGCCTCAACAATTTAGGAACAATGAATCTAGGTCCATGTTCCAGTTCCAATTCCTTGGCTTTCTTTATAAAATTATCAATACCATAATCATTCACAAACTGAAGTACTCCTCCCTTGAATGATGGAAAACCCCAACCATAGACAGAACCGATATTAGCTTCTTCCACAGATGATACAATCCTTTCTTGGTAACACCAGACAGCTTCCAAAACTTGGGCGAAAATAATCCTTTCCTTTAACTGTTCTATATTAAAATCCTTTTGTGTCGTAGGAAAATTTTCTGTCAATCCCTCCCAGAAACCTGAGATTTTTCCATTGGTATAATTATAGAATCCGGCACCTTTGAAACGACCTGTCCTTTCCTCTTTTTCCATGATTTGTAAAACGCCTACGGCAGGATGGATGATATATTTTTTGCCATATATTTCAGCAGCCCTGCGTTCAGCATCCAACACGACTTTCAAGGACATATTATCAGCCTTAGACAAAGGACCGATTGGCATTCCTGCCATCATACAGGCATTTTCAATAATGGCAGGAGGAAAACCTTCTTGAAGCATAACGATTCCCTCCAGTAAATAAACATTCTGAACCCTTGCCGTATAGAAACCCGGATTATCTTTGACAATAATAGGCGTCTTCTTGATTTTTTTAATGAAATCAAAAGCACGGGCGATTGTTTCATCAGAAGTTTTAGGACCTTTTACCACCTCCACTAAGGGGTGTTCACCAATGGGAATGAAAAATCTTAGCCCAATATAATTCCCTGCTTTCGAAAATGAAGAAGAAAGGCTATCTATTGAAAGCATGGCAGTAGTCGAAGCAAAGAAAGAATATTCATCCATATGTTTAGCTGCTTCCTTGGTGACTTTCTCCTTGATTTGTTGGTTTTCAAATACGGCTTCAATTACCAAATCACAAGATTCGAATTCAGCAGAATCTTCAGTCGCCGATATTTTACTTATTGCCTTATATTTTTCCTCTTTAGTCAATTTGTTATTTTTGACTAAGAATTCCAGATTTTTTTCAGCATGGTTTTTACCTCGTTCTGCTACGGATTGGGAAACATCCTTTAAAATTACATCTATGCCATTTTGGGCACATGCAGTAGCGATTCCGGAACCCATTTGTCCAGACCCGATAATACCTATTTTCCTAGGACGGAATTTGCCAAAACCTTTCGGTCTGCTCTTATCGTGGCGAATGGAATTCAATTCATACCAAAAAACCTTAGTCATATTTTTGGATTCCTTGCTTAGGACAAGTTTGGTGAAATTCCGGCTTTCAATTCGACAAGCAGTATCGAAATCCAATTTTGCTCCCTCCACCAAAGTATTCAGAATGGCTTGTGGTGCAGGGTAATTGTATCTGTATTTTTTGATATGGCTGGCTGTCAAGCTGGCAATTTTCTTGGCAGTATCCCTGTTTTTCGGAGAGCCTCCCGGAATTTTGGCTCCCTTAATGTCCCATTGTTGTCTTCCCTCCGGATGGTTCATCAGCCAATTCTTTGCTTTTTGCAACATTTCATCCTTATCCTTTGCCACTTCATGTATCAGACCTTCTGCCAATGCTTCTTTTGGAGAGTATTTTTTACCTGTTGTAAGTACATGGTATGCCTTTTCTATTCCCAAGAGCCATAGTAAACGAATAATGCCACCACTTCCAGGCATGATGCCCAATGTCACTTCGGGAAAACCTAGTAATGTGTCATTTTTATCAATGGCAATTCTGTAATGGCATGCAAAAGGGAGCTCAAAACCACTTCCCAGTGCTGTGCCATTGATTGCTGCGACTACAGGTACTCCGGGTCTTTCCAAATCCCTGAAAAACAATTGCATGTTTTGGGAATAATTGAATATTTCTTCAGCCGAATAACTTTTGTATAAATAATCCAAGTCACCGCCCGCAAGGAAAGTCTTCTTGTCAGATGTCAAAATGAGTCCCCTTAGCTGACCTTTTGCTTTTTCTTCTTTGAGATGTTGTAAAACAGGAATGAAAGCTTGGCTGATTTCATGGTTGATAATATTCGTTTTCCGATTCGTCATATCCAAAGTCAGCGTGACGATATTATCTGTGTCTTTTTTATAGCGTATCATACTCTTTCTATTATTGTGGCAATACCCATTCCCCCACCAATACAAAGGCTTACCAAACCTGTTGATAAATCCCTCCTTTCCAATTCGTCCAAAAGTGTTCCCAATAAAATGGCACCGGTAGCTCCGAGGGGATGCCCAAGAGCGATTGCTCCTCCATTGACATTGAGTTTGTCATTATCAATACCCATATCCTTTTGGTATTTGAGAACAGGAGCAGAAAAAGCTTCGTTGCTCTCCCAAAGGTCTATGTCTTTCTTTTCCATCTTTGCATATTCCAATGCTTTCAATGATGCCGGAGTTGGTCCGGTCAGCATAATCGTTGGCTCAACGCAAATCGTAACGGCAGAAAGTATTCTTGCCCTTGGCTTTAAGCCCAATTTTTCTCCTTTTTCCTTACTTCCTAATAAAACCAAGGATGCACCATCTGCCAAATCAGAGGAATTACCGGCAGTGTGAATATGATTGACATGATCCAAGAAAGGATATTTGGAATGGCCAACTGCGTCATAGCCCATTTTTCCTATTTCCTCAAAAGATGCTTGGAGTGCATTTAATCCACCCATATTTGTTTCTGGTCTTAGGCATTCATCCTTATCCAAGATTAATAAGCCGTTTTCATCATAGACGGGAATAATCGAATTGTTGAAATAGCCATTTTGCTGTGCATGCAATGCCCTTTGTTGGGATTGCAAAGCATATTGATCCAAATCTTCTCTTGAGAATCCTTCTATTGATGCGATTAAATCTGCACTTACGCCTTGTGGGATGTAACCTGTTTTAGAAACAACTGCCGGATCGTATAATAATGGTCCTCCATCTGAACCCATTGGGACTCTACTCATGCTTTCTACACCTCCGGCAAGGACTAGATTACCCCAACCTGCTCGGATTTTCATGGCTGCCATGTTCACGGATTCAAGACCCGAAGCACAAAAACGATTGAGTTGCATTCCGGGAATGGATTGATCCCAACCGGAGTAGAGTAGGGCTGCCTTGGCAATATTCGCACCTTGGTCCCAGAGGGGAGTCACGCAACCTATGAATAAATCATTTACGTTCTTTGTATCTAGATTATTTCTTTTTTGGATGGCATCCATGACTGTCTGTAGCAGTTGGATGGGTTTGGCTTCATAAAGAGAGCCGGTTTGCTTTCCTTTTCCCCGAGGGGTTCGGACAGCATCAAAAATATAGGCGTCAATCATACTATTCTATTCGTATTTTCGGACGCAAAGTTAAGCATTTAAATATACTAATTGAAAACAGATTTGAAGAACTTTAATATGATTTATTTTATTGATTCTTTTGGGCTGAATAATTTAAAAGAATCGAAGAATTTGTCACTTGAAAAATTAAGGCTTTTGTCTTTGGTGCAGACTGTTTGTATAGAATAAAATCTTTTTCCTTTTATGAATGCTTTGGTTCTGATTACTCCTTCGCCATTTCCATAATCCGTCCTCCAAATCCTACCTGGGTAGCCTTCAAAATTCGATTCGGCAGAATATATCAATTTCCCTTTGACACTTTCCACAGACTGATCTACTGTGGCTAGTAGGAATTCATTGACCAATTCTGTAGAATCGGAATGAATGGAACTATCCGGATAATCGCAATAACTGACCATATAGACCATATTGTCGGCATCCTTATCGTTGTCACGATAAACAAAAACATGATACTCCAATTCTCCCAAAGCAGTGTTGGCTTTATTGATGACTTCCTTGAATTTTCCGGGTACTTCCAGCTTGAATCTACCTTCAACAGATTTGAAATTCAGCCATTTCTCATTAGCCATTGGTAATGAGAAAAACATGATTGAAAGGGTGAAAAGTAATTTCGTCATTGGATTGTTTGTATTAGAACATGTTTCAATTCATAAGTACACTGTAAACTAAGTTGTTTAAAATTTTGATGAGATTATTTTGGGATTTGG
>JAHDHJ010000218.1 GCA_020631375.1 Saprospiraceae bacterium
TATAGTTTGCAATTCTAATGTTTTTGACAGGAGAAGAATGTTGTCTAAAAAAAAATGTGAGAATAAAAGGGGGTATGGGAATGGAAAAATACGTGTTAGTGATTACGTTTTTGACAAAAAGAATGGGAAATGGAAACTTATATTAATATTTTCAGATGTGTATCATAAGGAAAGGTGAAAGTGAGGTACTATGATGTCTTAAGTGTTCCAAAATAGCGGATGGATTAAGATTTTATCTTAATCTAAACATACCAGATGTCTGAAGTGTTCAGTAATAAAACAAAAAAAGAGTGATGTCGGAAGTCTGTGACTTTCGACTGATATGCTCCACATAATGAGCCGTTGTAAATGGAAAATTACAGCGGCTTATTTATTTTCAATTGAGTTTTGTTTTGTGAGAATTTAGGAGCTTCAATTTATGGTTCGGTGGTTGTGTTACGCGGTAGAACGGTGTTCGGTAGCTGTTCCATTCAGGGCTTTGCCATCCAAACCCTTTTGTCCTCTGGGGCAAAGCCAACGCAGACTTCTTTCCCACAGCCACCTCACGATTAGTAGCCCGTTCGCTCAGAGCTGTATCATAGCGGCATGTTTCTCGCTTAGTAGTTAGTCAAGTTAATAGTGTCGGATGAATTTTAGTAAATTTTTAGTCTGAACAAGGCGAAGGTACATGACTTTAGCCACATAGCTAAATGAGTGGTTCTTCAACGAAGTACAGGCTAAAAAGATGCTGAAAGAACAGGACATGAATAACTTGAATAACTACTTAGGAATACCGGAAAAAATAAACATCGGGAATAAAACTGGCTTTACCTTTGTCTAACATAAAAAACGAAGCTTGAAAGACTTTGATGACAATATTCTATTAGCAAAAATCAAGAATGGCGATAGCGCTGCTTTCAAGCATATTGTAGGAAAATATGAATCCAAAGTAGCCACGGTCATTAGGAATATGCTAGGGAATACAAGCGAAGTGGATGATGTAGGGCAAGAAGTTTTTATCAGATTGTATAAATCCTTGGATAAATACCGGGGCGAGGCGGCATTGGGAACATATATTACAAGGATAGCAATGAATTTATCCTTGAATGAAATCAAAAAGCGGAAAAGGAAAAGATGGATTCCGTTCACAAGGAAAGACAGTGCGGATGCTTGGGATATCGAAGACAAAAGTGCCGACCTCTCAAGATTGGATGATAAGGACTTGGTACAAAGGGCAATTCTCCGACTAAAAGAAAATTATCGGGCGATAATCGTATTGAGGATGATAGAAGGATATTCAGTAAAGGAAACCGCAGAATTACTCAAAATTCCCCAAGGAACCGTCCTTTCCCGACAATCAAGGGCAACTGAACAACTCAAACAGATTTTGGAAAATAAAATGTCCTATAGACATGGAGAATAAAGAATTACAACAATTACTGGAAAATCAGAAATATAGTTTCAAGCCATATTTCTCGGATAGGGTAATGGCAGGTTTGGAAGCAATGCCCGGAAAATTGGAAAATTCATTCGAAAAAGCATTGGATTTTCTTTTTCCAAAACTTTCATTCGGATCAATGGCAGTGGTAGCACTATTGTTGGCTGGCACTTATATCTCTACGGGGAATTTGGATTTGGATAGCATTACCGGAGTTTATTCCCTAGAGAACCAATGGTATGAAACGGACTATTTTGACTTATTTTAAATCGGAAAAATGAATTGGAAATCAATAATAAAAGTAGCCTCCTTATTTATTTTGGCAATGATACTGGGAGCTATGCTCATGGCTTGGGTGGTACATGGCAGAGTGAAAAAATTCCACGAATCAAGGGATGGGAAAGGTTTCTCCGAACATATTATAAAATGTTCCGGAATTACCGGGAATGAAAAAATGGAACTGGAAAAAGTCTTGGACAATTATGGTAATGAAATGAAAGCAATCCACGAAACCTTTGATGAAAAGAAAAAGGAAATTTTCCAAAGAATGAAAGCCGAAGGCTCTATGGTACTCAATAATGAAAACAAAGAAAAATTCATTCAAGCCGTTGACCAAATCGGAAGACATAAAATAGGAAAAAGGAAAAGAGGAAAACATTAAACTTTCAGACTTTCCATGAGTCCAATATATATACTTTATTTCCCCCTTTGGAGCAGAAGAAATCAAGCAAAATCTAAGAGAATATCTAATTTACATCAATGTCTTTAAAACAAAATATCTAATTAATAATGAAAAATCTAATGACCTTATTATTCATTGCCCTTATGACAATGACGGCAAGTTTAAATGCTCAACACCACAAACCACACCACAGAGGTGGAAAAATGGATATGGAGCAATTGAAAACTGATTTGAACCTAACGGATGCCCAAGTTGCAGAAATCCAAAAAGGGAATGAAACCCTTAGAGCCGAAATGATGGAATTGAAGAATTCCGATATTTCCAAAGAAGAAAAGCATGCTCAATTCAAAGCTTTGAGAGATAAGAAAAAAGCCATAATGGACGGAGTCCTTACTGATGAACAAAAAGTCAAAATGGACAAAATCCACCAAGATAGGATGGAGAAGAGAGAAGGAATGAAAGAAGAGAGAATGGCGGAGCATAAAAAAAGAATGGAAGCCCACAAGCCCATGATAGACGAAATGAAAGCTTATCATAATGCGAATATCAAACCTGTAATCAACAAACAGAGGGCTGAATTGGATAAGAAAATGAAGCGTAAGGATCGTAAGGAAGTGAACCGATTGAGAGCTATCGCCAAAGAAGCACTTTTGGAAATGGAAGCGGAATTTGAAAAAGGAGGAATGGCAGCTCCTCCACACCATAAGGGAATGCGTGGACATGGTCCGAAAGGTGGACATATGGGAATGGGAGGTAAAAAAGATATGATGAAACTTATGCACCTTTGGCAGAACCACCAAGAAGATTTGGAAAAAGCTATCGAATATTCAGAGAAGTATGGAACTGAAATCGATAAGTTGATAGGAGAATTGGATCAAAATGAAAAAGAATGGAAATCCGATTTGATGGAAATCAAGAAAAAATACATTTCTGATGAAGAAATGGCAGAATGGCATAAAAAGAAATCCGGAAAATCCGGTTGTAATAAAGAAAATAAATCTTCTTGTACCAGAGGAGAAAAATCCGAATGCAAAAAAGGTGAAAAATCTGCTTGTAAAAAGGGAGGAGAAGAAAAAAGAGCAGCACATCATGAAATGATGGAGAAAATGAAACGTGTCGGTTTCCTTTTAATGCCTACGGATTTATTCGAAGAAGAAATGAAAGCAAAAGTGAAGCCATTGATGGTATTGGATTCCAAAGTATTCCCTAACCCTTCAGGAAGCAGCAATACCTTAGAGTTCAATGTAGTGGAATCCGGTAGATATATGGTAGAACTATTCAATAAGGAAGGAAAAAGAATCAAGCAAGTAGCTAACGAAAAATTAGACGTAGGAATACGAAGGTATGAAGTGGATTTGGGAGAACTTCCCGCAGGTTCTTATTACTACATTATTACAGATGGCAAGTCAAAGACCAGCCAACAATTTATCAAGAATTAGGTATAAATATTAAATACCAAAATTTAAAAATCTATGCCGCTCTCAACTAGGGAACGGCATTTTTTTGTTTCCAAAGCCAAATATTTTATACATTTGTTCCAAGTTTGTGAATTTGTAAGATATTTATTCCCTTATATTTGGTATCCCAATACACATTGCCAAACCCAATTTTTTTGAATCAGAACTTAATCTTAACACACATTCAATGGCTAAAAATCTTCTAATAGTAGAGTCCCCTGCCAAAGCAAAAACAATAGAAAAGTACCTAGGTAAGGACTTCGTAGTAAAATCCAGTTACGGGCATATCCGTGATTTGGATAAGGGAAACAAAGCAGTGGATATAGAAAATGGATTCAAGCCTAAATATATAGTATCACCCGAAAAAACAAAGGTGGTCAAGGAGTTAAAGGATTGGGTTAAAAAGTCAGAAGAAGTTTGGCTCGCAACGGATGAGGATCGTGAGGGAGAAGCCATTTCTTGGCATTTATGCGAAGTATTGGGATTGGATCAAAAAACGACCAAAAGGATTGTTTTTCGGGAAATCACAAAACCTGCCATACAAAAAGCCATTACCCAGCCTCGCACAGTTGATATGAAAGTTGTGGATGCCCAACAGGCAAGGAGGATTTTGGACCGTTTGGTCGGATTCGAGTTGTCGGGTTTGTTATGGAAAAAGGTCAAAGGGAAATTATCAGCAGGAAGAGTACAATCCGTAGCCGTGAAATTATTGGTAGAAAGAGAAAAGGAAATAACAGATTTCAAACCGGTTTCCTACTATAAGATTATTGCCAATTTCAATGTAAAGGATAAAAATGGTAGGAATGCCATCCTAAAGGCAGAAATGCCCGGCAAATTCGATGCGGAAAATGATGCAAAGGATTTCTTGGATAAATGTATAAATTCTGATTTTACGATTCGGGACATCAAGAAAAAACCACTCAAGAGAAAACCTACTGCACCATTCACCACCTCCACCTTACAACAGGAAGCCAGTAGGAAATTGGGATTCTCCGTCAAGAGAACGATGGTTACCGCCCAGAAACTTTACGAAGCGGGTAATATCACCTACATGAGGACAGATTCCACGAGTTTGAGCGAAACCGCATTGGAGGCTATTGCCAAGGAAATAGAAAGCGAATACGGCGAAAAGTATTTGGAAATAAGAAGGTATAAAAGCAAGGACAAACAGGCACAAGAAGCACACGAAGCCATCAGACCAACATATATACAGAATCATGCAATAGCAGGGGATAGGGACCTGATGAAGCTTTATGAACTGATTTGGAAGCGGACCATCGCCAGCCAGATGTCTCAGGCAATATTGGAGAAAACAACTGCGGAAATCTCCATTTCCAAAGCACCCGGAGAGAAACTAACTGCTACTGGTGAAGTTCTCCAATTCGATGGTTTCCTAAAAGTTTATTTGGAATCCAAGGACGAAGAGGAAGAAGAGGATGTTTCAGGAATGTTGCCACCATTGAGTGTTGGTGAAAAATTGGATCTAAAGCAAATCTTGGGTAGGGAGCGTTTCACCCGCCCACCGGCGAGATTTTCCGAAGCCGCATTGGTGAAGAAAATGGAAGAATTGGGTATCGGAAGACCATCTACTTATGCACCTACCATCAGTAGGATAACGGAAGAATCCAGAGGATATGTAACCAAGGAAACCAGAGAGGGAACTCCTCGGGAATACAAGGAATTCATAGTTGTCAACAATAGTATTTCAGAAACCGTTAAGACGGAAAATACGGGTGCTGCAAAAAACCTGTTGTTCCCAACGGATTTGGGTAAGCTGGTTTGCAATTTCTTAGATGAACATTTCGAGAATGTAATGAATTATTCCTTTACGGCGAATATAGAAAAACAGTTCGATGAAATAGCCAGCGGCGATGAGGATTGGGTAAAAATGCTAACAGATTTCTACGATCCTTTCCATGCAATGGTAGAAGATACAACTGAAAACGCAGAACGTGCCACAGGAGAGCGTATTCTAGGAAAAGATGAGGAAACTGGAAGAACCATATTGGTAAGGATGTCCCGTTTTGGGCCGGTGGCTCAGATAGGAGCACAGGGAGAATTGACAGAAGAAGAAAAACCCAAATATGCCAACCTAAGAGCCGGTCAATCCATGGAGACTGTTACATTGGAAGAAGTCATCGATTTATTCCAATTGCCTAAGAATTTAGGAACATATGAAGATTTGGAAGTCATCATAGGAATGGGGCGTTTCGGTCCATATGTCAAGCATAATGAAAAATTCATTTCCATTCCTAAGGGAGAGGATCCATTGTCATTGTCCTTGGAAAGGGCATGTGAGTTGATCGTAGAAAAGCAAAAACAAGATGCTCCCGTGATGACTTACGAAGAATTGGATGTAACCAAAGGCAAAGGGCGGTTCGGACCATTCATCAAATGGAATGGCATGTTCATCAATATTCCAAGAAGATATGATCCGGAGAATCTTTCCAAGGAAGAAATGATTGAACTGATAGAAGCGAAAAAGGAAAAAGAAGCCAACCGATATGTCCACCAATGGCCGGAAGATAAATTGGCAGTGGAAAATGGACGATGGGGACCTTTCATCCGTTATATGAAAAAGTCGATAAAATTACCAAAGAGTGAGGACGGCAAAAGAATGACAACGGAGGAAGCCAAGGAATTGACATTGGAAGAAGTCAAAAAATTAGTCCTAGCAGAGTATCCGGATGCTTTCGCACCAAAAAAGAAAAAGGCGGCGAAGAAGAAAAAACCGGCAGCAAAAAAGAAATAATCATATAATGCAATAATGCGACAATGATTTAATTATTTAAAAAAATAAAAAAGACCTGAAAGGATATGAATCCATGAAGGTCTTTTTTAGAAATACAAATGTCACTTCACATCAAGTCATTATCGCATTAAAGAATCATTAATCTCATATGTCAAAGAAAAATAAAAATAGCAACAAAGGGTTTTTCTTTTCCACTGATCCTGATTTTGAATTCAATTCAGATGAAAATGAAGAAATGGAAACACTGCCGGCTAATAAACAAAACCTCCGTGTTTTTATCGATAGGAAAAAAAGAAAAGGAAAAGAAGTAACACTAGTTTGCGGATTTGAAGGAACAGAGGAAGACTTAAAAGATTTAGGAAAATACCTCAAATCCAAATGTGGCGTAGGCGGTTCCGTAAAAGATGGCGAAATCATTATCCAAGGAAACCAAAGGGAAAAAGTAATGGATTTATTATTAGCCGAAGGATATTCAAAAACGAAAAAGGCGGGAGGCTGATTTTTTAAGTACATGCCATACTTGGACATAACTATTTTGTTTCATACCCATGCATATATATAGGGGAAAATTCGTTTGACTGACACACGGCACAGTTTGTAACCAGACAACTAGACATTTTTATAAAAGCACAGCCTTGTCAGGTGTTTTGTTCACCTGACAATACCCCAATTAGACCTTGTGCGAGGTGAACAAACACACTCGCACGGCTAGGTTTTTCATTTTGTCTAGTTGTGTGGTTTGTAACTATTACACTTTGCCTATTTTCTAAATCAGTTTCTTGGGTGTAATGAATGAGACAAATAAAACGAGTATTACCAATTCCAATAACTACTAAGCTCATTAATACATTTTTCATGGATTAGACAATAAGGTTGTTTTATTAGATTGTAATTGTCTTCGATAGGTATAAACTCTCATATGGAAAACCTCCTAAAGGTTGAAGTTATTTTGATTTTCCATAATTTAATACACTGAAAACTAAGTTGTTTAAAATTTTGATGAGATTATTTTGGGATTTGGCGAGGCATTT
>JAHDHJ010000219.1 GCA_020631375.1 Saprospiraceae bacterium
TTACTGCCGCAAAGGTTGTCAATAATTCTATTAACCGACCTAATAATTATCTAACAATAGATAGGAGGGATTCCACGATATTTGAACATATGGGAGTTGTTGGCGTAGATGGTTTGGTAGGTATAGTAACGGATGTTTCTGAAAATTATGCCATTGTAATGTCCCTCCTCCATCAGCAGTCAAAGACTTCTGTTGCCATTAAAAATAAAAATTATTTTGGTTCAATGGTTTGGACAGGAGGTAATCCTAATAAAATGGAATTGCAAGCGATTTCAAGAGATGCGGATATAGTGAAAGGAGATACTGTTGTGACTAGCGGATATTCTAGCATATTTCCCGGAGGGCTCATGGTGGGCATTGTGGATAATGTGGAAATGGTCGATGGTTCTTCTTTCCATAAAATAGATGTTGCCCTATCCCAAAATCTTAATAACATAAAGCATTGTTATGTTGTGACTAATCTTCATCAAGAGGAACAACTGGAACTAGAAGGAAGACGAAAGAATGAATAGTATTTTACTCACAAATATAATGCGCTTCTCGGCATTGGTACTTTTACAAGTATTCGTACTCCAAAACATAAATTTTGGTAATAGCTCATTTTCCGGCTATCTTCAAATTATTATTTATCCGCTCTTCATTTTATTATTGCCACACGATATTCCTAATTGGGCATTGATTCTACTCGGGTTCTTTATCGGAATTACTGTTGATTTATTTTATAATTCGATAGGCGTCCATGCCGCTGCTTCGGTATTGACGGCAACTCTAAGACCCTTTATTCTTAAATTACAAGAACCCAAAGGCGGTTATGCCCAAGACCAAAGCCCAACAAGATACCGGCTAGGGACAGCTCCTTATCTAAGATATACGGCCTTACTGATGGGAGTGCATCTATTATGGTACTATTCTATGGAAGCATTTACAATTGCCTATATATCCGATATTTTGATTCGGACGATTGTAACTTTCGTTATTTCCATGCCCGTCATCATCATGCATGCTTTTTTGATTAATCCTAAGAATTAATCCGCAATGGCAAGTCAAGATACTTTTAGCAACAGGCAACATATCATAAGAGTTTTTTTTGTGATAATTGCCATAGTATTGATAGCTAAAAGTTTTCAATTGCAAATACAGGATACTTCTTATGCTGAGACGGCAAGGGCTGTTGTGATTTCTGATCTTACAGAGTATCCCTCCAGAGGCTTGATATATGACAGGAACCAGGAATTATTGGTTACGAACAGAGCCATGTACGATCTGATGGTCATCTATAATTTGGTAGGTGATATGGATACACTGAAATTTTGTCGCCTATTAGATATAACAGAAAAAGAATTTGTAGCTAATCTGGAAAAGGATTTCAACAATGATAGGTTTGATAAAAAAGTACCTTTCGCATTCTTAAAAAAAATATCTGCGGAGCAATATGCCAAGTTCCAAGAAAGCCTTTATGAGTTTCCCGGTTTTTTTGTCCAAATTCGGAATGTAAGGAGTTATCCACATAGGGTAGGTGCGCATGTTTTGGGTTTTGTAAATGAAGTGACACCGGAGCAAATAAAAAAACACAAAGGAGCGTATTCAAGGGGAGATTATATAGGAGCAAAAGGTTTGGAAGCCGAATACGAGGAAATATTAAAAGGTACTAAGGGCTTGAAAAAAGTTATGAAAGATAACTTTGGTCGAATTGAGGGAAGTTGGATGGGAGGAGGACAGGATGTTCCGGCGATTTCAGGCTATGACCTGAATACGACGCTGGATATTAAACTACAGCAATACGCCGAATTATTAATGAAAAATAAAAGGGGCGGGATTGTAGCAATTGAACCCAGTACCGGAGAAATCCTGACAATGCTCAGTAGTCCGAATTATGATCCCAATATCCTTTCTATTAACCGGGAAAGAGGAGAAGCATTTAAGGCTTTGGTTCAGGATTCCCTGCGTCCTTTTTATGACCGTTCGCTAATGGCGCAATACCCTCCCGGTTCCATATTCAAACCATTGACCGCATTGGTCGGATTACAAACGGAAATTTGGAACGAAAACAGAGGCGTGGGTTGCCAAGGAGGATATGACTATGGTGCCAGCAGAAAATTAGGTTGCCACAGCCATGAATACATTTCAAACGCCAAAATGGGCATACAACATTCCTGCAATTCTTATTTTTGTCAATTATTTAGGGACGTAGTGGATCAATATGGTTATGAAAATTCTGGGCAAGGCTTGGATTCCCTGATGTCATATATTCGTGAATTCGGTTTAGGAGATACGCTGGGAATAGATTTGCCTAATGAGAAAAAAGGACATATACCGGGATCGGATTATTATAATAAATTGTATCCGAAGAATGAGGGTAGTTGGAAATCCCCGACAGTCATTTCTCTAGCAATAGGTCAGGGTGAAATACAAATGACCACTTTGCAAATGGCAAATGCTGCCGCAACTATTGCCAATGAGGGTTGGTACATAACTCCTCATTTAGGAAAAAGCAAAGTCATTGATGGAAAAACAGAACCTATTCCTTATTCCAAACATACGACTAGGATTAATCCAGAATTATTTGAGGTTGTAAAAGATGGAATGGAACTCGCTGTAAAATCAGGTACCGCCCGTATGGCAGATGTTCCGTCCTTTGACCTTTGCGGAAAAACAGGTACTTCCCAAAATAAGGGAACCGATCATTCTGTGTTCTTTTGTTTTGCCCCAAAGGAAAACCCGCAGATAGCTATCGCTGTTTTTATTGAAAATGCAGGATGGGGAGGTTCCTATGCTGCACCCATTGCCAGCCTTATGGCAGAATATTATATCAATAAAGGGCAAATAGATCCCTCAAGAGCATGGATTGAGGAAAGAATGATTAACAAAGACTTGTTACACGCCAAATAAACTCCTGTGACGAGCTAACCCATCTTATTAGTGTTTACTCTATGTGTTTTGCTTCTTTTATTTGTTTAATAATTGATTACATATATTTATTTTTAATAATTGGAATGGTTTTTGTAATTCTTCCATTATAGAATATATTAATGTGTGAGTGTTTGCGCTGTCACAGTTTTTGTGGTGAGAGTGCTTGAGTTGGAATCATTCTTGCTTGATATTGCCTATAAAACAATAACGAAATTTAATCGCGCAAAATTTAAAACCTTAGGATTATGAAAAAGTTATCCTTTACAATTTTAGCCCTCCTAATTATCATTACTGCCAAAGCAGATTGTGTCTTTAATTCATTTGCCGTTGGCGAAGAATTCTCAATAGGGAATATGCTAATGTGGACTACATCTGAAGAAATAGACAACCAACAATTCATTGTTGAAAGATCCATAGACGGAATAGAGTACGAAGCTATCGGGGAAGTAGATGGTTCCGGTAATTCTGATGAAGAAAAAACTTACCGTTTCTTTGATTTGGATGCTAGGAAAGGCATTGCTTACTATAGGATTAAGCAAGTGGATTTTGATGAGGATTTCAGTTATTCTAAAATTGTAGAAGTAAACAAATCTACAAATAATAATTTTATGATTTCTTCCATTAATAATGACTTGAATAGCGAATTTGTAGAATTGGTGTTAGATGTCGTAGTAGAAACTGAAATTACTTATTCCATTAAAGACATGAGAGGTGATGTTCTAGAAGAAAATAAAATAACAGCCGCAATCGGTCTTAATAATCTTACATTCGATTTGGCTTCATATCCAAACGGAGCATATAGATTGCACTTAGAAGGAGAGGACGAAGAAGAAAGGATTACGATTAAGAAATCTTTCTCTGTTGAAGAAACAAAATTGCCAGTGGCAAATAAAGAATAATAATATCACAATAGAATCCCGTGTCTATTTAAAATCGGCTTCCTTTTATTAAGGAGAGCCGATTTTTTACTTATTGCCTACTCCCTTGCTCCAAATCTTTTTTATAAAACCAACGAATCAGAACAGGGATGATAAATAAATCGCTCAATAAGGCACTCGCTAGTGTGACACTAATAATTATTCCGACAGTTACACTTGGAGGATTGTTTGAAAACAACATAACCAAAAAGCCAAAAAATAAAATAACGGAAGTCAAACCAATCGCCTTCCCCGTTTCGACGAATGTGATATAAAGTGACTCATCAATACTTTTTCCCTTATTCCTAGTCAATTTGTAGCGGCTCAAAAAATGAATCGTATCATCCACCGCAATTCCGAAAACAATAGCAAAAACAACTGCCACACCACTTTCTAATTCTATCCCTGCAAAACCCAATAACGCCCCCGCAATCAATAAAGGGAAAATATTAGGTATCAATGAAATCAATACCATTTTCGGGCTACGGAATAAAAACCCCATCAATATACTAATGATAAAAATCGCAAAACCTAATCCATAAAGGATAGAATCTCGGATATATTCTTCATTCTTATCAAACAAAACACCGGTTCCCGTTCTTCGGAACTGAACAATATTAGCATCAGTATTTTCAAGCATCCACTCATCTATTTCCTTACCGATTTGTTTAATCGTATCGGACCCCACATCTAGGATACTACTTGAAATTCGAGCTTTTTTCCCATCACGACTGATTAGAATATCCAAGGAAGAATCCGGTACTTTTTTTAAAGCCCGATCCAGTTTTTCATACTCTTCTTCATTTTCCGGAAAGGTATAAGCAGATAATCGGTTTCCATAAAAAGCCCGATTCATACTTTTGTATGCCGTCGTAACAGAGTTAGTAGATTTAACCGCAGTATGTGTTTTTAAATAATTTTCAACCTTATTGATTTCCTTTAATACCGCATAATCCCTCGCCATAAAACTGTCTTGGGCAATCACTGCAATTTCAAAAGGACGGAAACCGGCATAATTCTCCTCAAAAAAAACATAATCCGAAGTTATTTTCTGCCCTATGGGCAAATTACTTTTAATGCTATAATTTGTCGTAATCAATGACATTCCATAAAAACACAATAAAATTGTCATGACAATACCCACAGAAATCTGCTTTGGATAAGTTTTGGTAAATTGATAAAACCATCCCATCAAAGGCTCCCAAAATGCTTTCCTATTGTCCAATTGTATCACCTGATCCACTCGGAACAAAGAAAGGATCGCAGTAGTCAAACCCAAGACCGTCAAATAAGCAATGATGACGCCAACAGCAGCATTCACTCCAAAATCACGTATCGGAGAAATCCGACTGGATAATAAGGTGAGGAAACCAACAGCTGTTGTCACTGACGTTAATAAGGTAGCCAAACCAATTTCACGGATAGTGATTTTTATCGCCTCATCTTTCGATTTTCCTTTTCGCAATTCATCAATGTATTTGGACATAATATGGATAACATCCGACGTCCCGACAATAATCAACAGCACAGGATACAAAGCAGACATGACATTCAAAGACCGTCCGCTAACGCCCAACATTCCCACAAACAATAACATCCCCACAGCTATGGATAATACGGCAATGAAAACACCCCAACCTTTCCTAAAAATAAACCACATCACAAGCAAGACGAGAAAACCCGAAACAACAGTGGAAATCCCCATTTCCCAATATTGTAAATCAATGAACTCCTTTTGGAAATTGGGTCTCCCCAAAAAATGATATTCCTCAAAATCATATTCACCAAGAAGAGTATCTATTTCTGCCATTAAAACCCTAGATTGACTAATTTCTATATTGTCAATTAATTTTAATGCAACAACGACAGACTTGGCATCCTCAGAAATCAATGTGCCTACAAATCGCTCATCTTCCAATAATCTTTTTTTGTCCTTTTCATAAGTCTCAGGACTCTTCCTCCGAATAATGGGAGAAGCCGTAAAACCAAAAGGGGTTTTCTGAGGATAATTTAAAAGTGTAATGGATTGTGCGGACTTGACAAAAGAGAGTTTCTTCGATTTTTTAGAAAAATCATGGAAATCTTCTAGGAATTTTTCCTCAAAAACACCACCCCTTTTTTCTATGGCAATCAATAAGAAATTGTCATCCGTTTCGAACTCCTCAATAAATTCATAGAAATAATCCAAATCAGGGTCGCCATCCGGAAAAAATTGTTCAAAATTAAAATCAGCCTGAACCTGTGATGCAAAGAATATGGATAAAAGTGAAAGGGTAGGGAAAATGAAAAATAATATTGTTCTGGTTCTTTTGCTCATTGAAAAATAGTTGCTTTCACTAGGAATTAGTGTTTTTTTATCTAAATCAGCTGTTTAAATGCAAAAGTAAAAATTCATTTCAATAATTAATTTCAATCAGAATAATATTCTGTAAAATGCTGTGATTTTAAAATATTACGTTTTGCTTTCTGCTAATGTGGACGGATTTTATGGAAATCAAGGTTGTGTTCAAGATAAAAATTACTACAAGTAATTGACCTGCAAAAACTTACCGGTTTAAAATATCAAAATAGGTTGGTTTTTAAGCTGGTAAACGTTATTTTTGCAGCAAAATTCCGAGAGGATCATTCATTACAATAATCATCGCTAGAAATATGGCTAACGTAGGTAAAGTAAAACAAATCATTGGGGCAGTAATTGACGTGAGTTTCCCGAACTCAGAACTTCCCGACATACTAAACGCATTGGAAATCAAAAAACCTAACGGAGAAGTACTCGTATTGGAGTGCCAACGTCACTTAGGTGAAGATAGTGTCCGTACGATTTCTATGGATGCTACAGATGGTTTGACTAGAGGGATGGACGTAATTGATACGGGTAAACCTATCTCAATGCCAATAGGAGATCGAATCAAGGGGCGTCTTTTCAACGTAGTTGGAGAGCCGATTGATGGAATCGGAGGAATTGAAAAAGATGATAATAGAGCACCTATCCACCGTGACCCACCTCGTTTCGAAGAATTGTCCACAGAAACAGAAGTACTTTTCACAGGTATCAAGGTAATCGACCTTATCGGACCTTATGCAAAAGGTGGTAAGATTGGATTGTTCGGTGGTGCAGGAGTAGGAAAGACGGTATTGATCATGGAATTGATTAATAATATCGCAAAGAAATATGAAGGTATCTCAGTTTTCGCAGGTGTAGGGGAACGTACACGTGAAGGAAATGATTTACTTCGTGAAATGTTAGAATCTGACGTAATCAAATACGGACATGAATTCATGGAATCCATGGAAGCAGGCGGATGGGATTTGTCAAAAGTGGATAAAAAAGCATTGTCAGAATCACAAGCGACATTGGTGTTCGGACAAATGAACGAACCTCCCGGTGCACGTGCAAGAGTGGCATTGTCAGGTTTGACAATTGCAGAATACTACAGGGATGGAGATATGAAAGACCCGAATGGTGGTCGTGACATCTTGTTCTTCGTAGATAATATCTTCCGTTTCAC
>JAHDHJ010000220.1 GCA_020631375.1 Saprospiraceae bacterium
AAATTTCGCAGACGGTGAAAATGGTTGGGGACCTACCGTAATGCAATGGCAAGCTCCCGATGCAGGTACCTATTACCTGTATTTGACAGATTGGTCTGCAGGAAACTGTACGGCAGATGGTGCCAACTCCAATTATATCATTGATATTAATGTGTTGACTACAGCTCCTGATTGTTCAAGTGCTTCGGCAGGAGAAATCATCGGTCAGGATTGTGTGGAATTCGGTAATGCAGGATTCTGGAGTCCGGCAAACGTGACTGTACCTTCTCAGGATGCAGATGCAGGTTTTGATTTCCTACTTTTAGGCGCTCCTATGACCAATACTGCTGATCCTTATTCAGATCCTGCATTATTAGCAGCCATCGGTATTCAGTCCGGAGCATATCCTGTGCAAGCAGTGAATGATGGGTCTGGTCTGGCTCCGGGGACTTATTACTTGTACCAAGTAATTATGGGTAATACAACGATTGATTATACCAATGGAGTACTAACAGCTCCTTTGGATGCCAATTGTACCTTTATTTCGGATGTTCAAGTTTTTGAGTTTGTAGCTGATGGACAAACTTGTGCTGCACCATCCACTTGTACACCGCCTACTGCTACGGCTTCATATGATTGTGCCTCTGGTGTAATTACCGTAGATGTCACTGATCCGGGTGTAGCTTCCGATGGGTCTAATGGCTATACTGTAAGTTTAGGTGAGACCGTACAGCCGCTGGCAGGTGCCGGTCAATATACATTTGCCGGTCTTACAGCTGATCAATCATATACAGTCTCTTTAGAAGACGGTTCCGATGATGATGCTTGTGAACTAAATCTTTTGGTTACTACAAATGATTGTTTAACTCCTGCCTGTAACAATCCTTCTTTCCCTGTTGCTAACGGAGACTTTGAAGAAACAACCAACACCGCATGGGTGGAATCTTCTACTTTAGGAGACGGCACACCTACAGGAGAATCTATAATCGGAGGAATACTTCCTCAAAACGGAATCAACAGTGCTGTATTCGGTTTGTTTGGACAGGAAACTGTTACTTCAATCCAACAGGATGTGACTATTCCGGCTTTTGCCTCTTCTGCCAATCTTACCTTCTGGGGTTTCCATGCAGGCGAATGTACTGCAAACAATATCCTTACAGTAATGGTAGATGGTAATGCTGTAGCTACTTATGCTGGTGACAATGGCTTATGTGGAACAGGAGCCTATCATTTATATACTATTGATATGTCTGCTTTTTCTGATGGCATGAGTCACTCATTGATGTTCGTATATAACGAGCCTGCTCCGACTGGAGCAAATGCATTTGGTGCCTTCCTTGTTGATGATGTGGTCTTAGAAGTATGTTCTTGTTCAAATGCCAACATCACAGCAGTTGGTACTGATGAATTCTGTGAAAACGGAAATGGTACTGCTACTGCTTCGGGTGGAGTAGATTATGTTTGGAATACAGGTGTTAACAACAATAACCTTACAGGATTGAGTGCAGGTACTTATACTGTTACTGCTACTGATGCCGATGGTTGTACAGGTACTGCCGAAGTTACAATAGGTAATGTTGAGAATACATTAGGTATCTCTGATTCTGCTACTCCTGAAAACTGCGGACAGGGAGATGGTACTTTGTCTCTAAATGTAATTGGCGGAATGATGCCTTATACCTACCAATGGAATAATGGTGCCACTTCAATGAACCTGACCAATGTAGTAGCGGGTAACTATTCCGTAACGGTCACAGATGCCAATGGTTGTACAATCAAGAGGAATTCTCTTGTGCCTTCTTCCAGTGGATTGGAAGTTACTGCGACATCCATATCCAATGTAACTTGTAATGGCCAAGGAGATGGTATGGTAACATTAGCCACAACAGGTGGCAATGCTCCATTTACTTTTGCTTGGAACGATGCCAATAACCAAACCACTGCTACTGCAACAGGTCTGCCTGCAGGTACATACACTTGTGTTGTAACGGATGACAATGGTTGTTCATTTAATTATATTGCCCAAATCGCAGCACCTGCACCATTGGCTATAGGTGATGCCGTGGTTACAGATGCTTCCTGTGGAACAAATGCTGATGGTGGTATTGATGTTACTATCGTAGGAGGAACGGCTCCTTATAGCTTCTCTTGGGACAATGGAGCCATGACTGAAGATTTGGTAAATGTGCCAGCAGGTGATTATACCGGAACAATAACAGATAACAACGGATGTACATTTGTAGCTGGTCCTGTAACCGTTGGAGAAGGTACAGCCGTTATGGTAATGGTAGATGGCTCTACCAACGTATCTTGTTTCATGGCTGGAGATGCGACTATCAGTACTACTCCTTCAGGAGGAACTGCTCCATATACATACGAATGGAGTAATGGTGCTACCGATGAAGATTTGACAGGATTAGGTGGAGGAAGCTTTTCCGGTACAGTAACAGATGCTAATGGATGTACTGGTACTTTCGGCCCAATTGATATCACCGTTCCTGACGAATTGGTTATTGCTGTAGATGACGTTACCGGTTCTTGGGGTGACAATGGTGGTGCTGACATTTCCGTAACGGGAGGCGTATCACCATATACTTACCTATGGAGTGAAGGAACTACAACAGAAGATGTTACAGGTTTGGCTCCAGGTACTTATACCGTTACAGTTACTGATGATACCGGTTGTACTATGGTAGAAGAAGTTTATGTATTTGATTTTGTAAGTGTTGAAGATCTGGAACAGGTTTCCGCTTTCAGTCTTGCTCCTAATCCAACATCTGATGTTGTTAGGATTCAAATCGACATGAATTCAACTTATAATGTTTCTGTTTCTATCTATGATGTTACAGGAAAAGCAATTGCTTATGATGAAGACAACAATACCAACCAAGCTATTTTTGACTTGGATTTGAGTAATGTTGCTACTGGTGTTTATTTCGCCAGAATCATTGTAGATGGAGAAACTTTCACTGAAAGAATCGTCGTCTCTAAATAAGAATTGTTCACCGTTTTATTAACGGTAAATATAGAACCTCCTTCCTTTTTAGGAAGGAGGTTTTTTATTTACTTCAACATGAAGTATATTGCAACCGTAAGACACTGGTAAAGAATACATTATAATCATTACACTTACATTAACCGAAATATTTACACTGTTTGAATATGATATTGAAATTCGGATTGGAATTTGACGATTTGGTTTTTGACAATCAGCAAGATAATGCGACTTGTATCGGCCATATACACATCGGCCCCAATGGATTGATTGGTATCCTTGAAAAATATTTAGGTTTACAGGGCCCTCTTTCTGAAAACAATTCTCTTCGCATAGAACAATATCGGCAGGCGATTAAAAATAACTTGAAATCAGCCTCTAAGGAGGAATTTTATAAATCCGCATTTGAAGCAGATGAGTTGGGGACTGCACATGCCATGCTACAAATGAGGGACGAATTGCTTTTGTCAGGATGTCATTTCGACGAAACAGACGATCTTCCACAAAGAATAAAATCAATACATCAATTAGAGTTATATTTTTCAAAAAGATTAATTCCGGGTTTTGCAGATCGGGTCAGTACGATTATCCAACAATTGAAAACAAAACATACCGAATTACCCTTTGATGCTATCCAAATCATAGAACCCAAAAGTATTCTATCAAAATATCTGTTAGAAATTTTTTCTAACCTGAAAAAGAAAGGAATTCGTATTGAATATTCAACAAAAGAAAATACTATTCATATCAAAACAGATTTGGATGAATTCAGGAATCGGATTTCTAATACAATAGAAAATACTAAGGAAAAGAAAAAAATAAAAGCAGATGGCAGCATAATTATCATCAAGGCAAAGCGGGAGACTGAAGCAGCAGAATTTATAGCAAAATTATTAAAACAGAATATAGACTATCGCCCGCTTTGCCTCATCCCTGAAAAAAACAGAGCATTAGACAATGCCATTATACAAGAGGGAGTATCATCTTTGGGAATTTTGTCCGCATCCTTAGGAAGGCCTTCTTTACAAATCCTAAAATTAATCACTGCTTTTTTATGGGAACCAATCGACCCTTATAAAATACTCGAATTCCTTAATCTGACTCTAAAACCGTTGGACAATCAATTGGCTTTGGTCATCGGGCGATTAATGGCGGAATATCCGGGAATGAAAAGTGACTTATGGAATTTTAAAATCAATGAGTACTTCAATGATTTGGAGAATAAAAAACATGGAAAAAACGATCTCTCTATAGAACAAATAAAAGATCAGTATTTTACTTGGTTTGAAAGAAAAAGATACGATGTAAACGGCAGCATTCCTGTTTTTGAAACAATAGGTATTTTCAAATATATTGAAGAGTGGGCAGGAACTGAATTCGAGAAATTGGGTAGCAAGAATACCAGTCTAATTGTATTAAGGGAACAAGCTAAAAAAATCGTAGAATTACTGCAAGAATTACCCGAAGGAGAAAATAAATTGTCTTATCTTAAATTAGAAAGAATTGTAAGGACCGTTTATGAACCAGCCCCTGTTTTATTTCGAGAGACCGAAACCGGACACCTGCCATTCATCTATAACAATTCTTCTATTTGTGGAACAGTTGCAGATTTGCTTTGGTGGAATTTCACAGATCATGAAAGGGATTATTTTTTTTCCAAATGGTATCCTGAAGAATTAGAATATTTCAGTAAAAAGAAATGGAAAATAAATACGCCCTCAGATTTAAACAGATTGGCTTTGTGGCAAAGAAACCAACCGGTCATTACAACAAAAAAAAGAATAGTCTTTGTCGCCCCAGAAAAAGTAGCTGGTAAAAATGTGCAGGCTCATTCCCTGGAAGGGGATCTTAAAGCCCTTTTCGGTGATTTATCTCCATTAACCTATGATGTAGAATCGGGACAAGGAAAAGAATATTTAAAAAAATTCTTTAATCTACCTGAACTAATTCCAGTAGAACATCAAAAATTAGGCACACCCAAATCATTTCTCAATATCAAATTATCAGATAAATTAAAAAACATTGACGAAGAAACTTTTACAAGTTTGGATACGCTTTTTTATTATCCATACAAATGGCTTTTTAAATATAAAATTGATTTACATAAAACTGCTTCGATTCTAAGCATCGTCAAAGAAAATACATTAAAAGGAAATCTGGCACACCGTTTATTCGAACAATTATTCAAAGAGAAAATAGATAATTGGAACAAATCCGATGTCGAAAACTGGCTGGACAGCAGATCTAAAAATCTCATGAAAAAAGAAGGTGCAGTCCTTCTAATGTATGGTAAGGAACCGGATAAAATTGCATTTCTTAGAAAAGTTAAAAATGCTGCTTGGACTTTAGTAAATATGATCCAAAACAATGGATGGAATATAAAAAGTTCTGAAATGCCCTTGCAAGGAAAATTCCTAGGAAGACCCGTAAAAGGCAAAGCAGATCTAGTTTTGGAAAGAGGTGACGAACTGGCTGTAGTAGATCTAAAATGGGGTGGAAAATCAAGACGTTTTGATCAAATAAAAAACAAGGAAGATTTACAATTAGTCATGTATTCCAAATTATTGATCCCTGATGACAACTGGGCACATACTTCTTATTTCATTATTTCCAATGCAGAGATGATCGCTCGTAACAACATCGGTTTCAAAGAAGCAAAAGCCGTAGATCCTGACATCGACCACAATTTGGTGAATCAGGAAATATGGAAGAAAATGGAAGAAACCTATGCCTGGCGAATAAGACAATTCAGGAATGGAAAAATAGAAATCAGAACAAAAAACACCATAGAAGAATTAAACGATATATATATGGGAGAACTTATGGATTTCCTTGAGATGAAAGATGATAGCGCTCCTTATGACGACTACAAAACGCTTGTCAATCTAATCGAATAAAACTCATGCTACAACTTCACCATATAAATCATAATCTTCTGCGGAATTAATTCTAACCGGTGCAAAATCACCCAATCGGACATAATTGTTTTCAACTGGAATCAATACTTCATTATCGACTTCGGGAGAATCATATTCTGTTCGGCCAACAAAAAAACCTCCTTCTTTCCGATCAAATAGGACTTTCATTTTTCTGCCGATTTTTTCTTCGTTTTTCCTCAATGAAATTTCCTGTTGGATTTCCATAATCTTATTGGCCCGCTCATTTTTTATTTCTTCAGGAATATCATCTTCCACATCAAATGCAATAGTATCTTCTTCATGGGAATATTGGAAAACCCCTACCCTATCAAATTCCATTTCCCGTACAAATTTACAAAGCGTTTCGAATTCCTCTTCGGTCTCTCCCGGATAACCAACAAGAAACGTTGTACGAATCGCTATTCCCGGCACCTTTTCCTTTGCCGTTTTTATTAACTCCTCTGTTTCATTTCTTGTTATTTGGCGACGCATTCTTTTTAAAACATTATCATCTGCATGTTGCAAAGGAATATCAAGATAATTACAGATTTCTTTCCGTTCCCTCATTACATCAAAAATTTCCAATGGGAATTTACTGGGATAAGCATAATGCAAACGAATCCATTCTATCCCATCAACATCAGCCAGTGCATTTAATAATTTAGGCAAGGCTCTTTCCTTGTACAAATCCAACCCGTAATAAGTTAATTCCTGAGCAATCAGAATTAATTCCTTAACTCCTTGCTTCGCAAAATGTGAAGCCTGTTTCACTAATTTTTCAATCGGTTGCGAAATATGTTTGCCCCGCATTAATGGAATAGCACAGAAAGAACAAGTCCGATTACAACCTTCCGAAATTTTTAAATAGGCATAATGTGCAG
This sequence comes from Saprospiraceae bacterium, assembly GCA_020631375.1. Taxonomy (GTDB): domain Bacteria; phylum Bacteroidota; class Bacteroidia; order Chitinophagales; family Saprospiraceae; genus JAHDCE01. The sequence continues at coordinate 6,774 of JAHDHJ010000220.1, forward strand.
GAGTGGTAAGATTACGCTCACCAATTAATTCATGTTTATAATCAGCATTGAGCTTTGCCAATAAACCCGGCAATTCCAATGTCCCGAAATAAGCATCTACCTCCGGAATTTCTTCTTCCAGGTTATCCTTATATCGCTGGGATAAACAACCCGTAACATATAATTTCTCAATCCCTCCCTTTTTTTTAATATCTGCAAATTGCAGAATTGTATTTATCGATTCCTCTTTCGCCAAATCTATAAATCCGCAGGTATTGACAATGACAATATCTGCATCGGTATTGGAATCATGATCCACCTCGAAATCATTTCCTTTCAATTGTGTTATCAAGTCTTCCGAATCCACTAGGTTTTTCGAACAACCCAATGTAACTACATTTACTTTTTCCTTCCGAAGCGTTTTTGATTTCATGCGGACAAAGATAGTGGATTTACAATAGACATTATTACGAATTGTTTTTTATGGAGATAAAATTATGGATTTTGCCTT
>JAHDHJ010000221.1 GCA_020631375.1 Saprospiraceae bacterium
CTGCACAGCAAAAAATGCACAAATTCCATTATACCAACCAAACTTAAAGCCAATACAAAAAGGGCAATCCGAACTCCCTCCACTAATTCCAAATATTGGTAATAAAATGTCTTAACGATAAGGATTTCAACTAAAATGACAGCCGCCGTTATCAAAAACAATAAAATGGAAAGTGCTTTTGAATATTGCAGCCATTTGGGTTTGTCATAAAAAAGACAAAGGAGCAACTTGTCCTTATATTTTTTTTCATTAGGATTCATCCGAATCAGTTCTTGCAAAATGTGGGATGCCTCTTTATACTGTATTAATCTTATCAGCGAATTGGCTTTCCAAAACAAGGCATCCTCATAATACCTTAATCCTATATCTACAGGTACTCCGCTTGATAAGGAAAGAGGGATAAATTCAGAAGCTATCCCAAGTAATTTGCTTGACTCTCTTACCTTGTCCAAAGCCTCCATATATAAATGAAGGATATCCAATCTCTCTTTTACTTCCAAGGCAAAAATCCCTTTCTCATTCGCCTCGTAAAATTGGATCTTATCAGACCAAAGCCCAAAAGGCAAACTTTTGAACGCTACATAAATATTGGATGATATGCTTGGTTTTGTATCGGACATAATCACTAATACTATAACGTAAAATACAAAAAAATGCTTCAGGAAAATGAATATTATTTTTAAAAACGAACACTCTATTCCTACAAGGCTATCCGATATGCTTAATTTCTTATCTTTGCCCGAAATCCATCGCAAATTATGATATTATCCATGACAGGTTTCGGGAGTGCATCCCGCCAATGGAACGGAAAAACCATTACTATTGAAATTCGCTCTCTGAACAGCAAAGCGACCGATGTCAAGGTCCGTATGCCACAGCGGTATCGGGAATTGGAAATCAATATGAGAAAAACCATACTGCAAGAAGCACAAAGAGGCAAGATTGAAGTCAATGTAGATTGTATAAATACCGAAGGAGGGCAAGATTATTCTATCAATAAGGCACTTTTCAAATCCTATTACAAGGATCTCCAAGAATTGGGTTCTGAACTAAATATCCCTAAGGGGGATTATATCAGCGGCATTCTTAGGATACAAGGAGTTGTCGATGTTCCCAAAGACGGCATTTCGGATGAGGAGAAAAATATTTTAGAGGAAATACTGGAAGAAGCATTAGGTAAATTTACCGCTTTTAGAACTTCCGAGGGCAAAGCCATGGAAAATGATTTCAGACAACGGGTTGGGAATATTGCAGGATTATTGGAAAAGATTGAACCTTTTGAAAAAGAACGGGTAGATAAAATAAGGCAAAGGATGGGTCAAGCTTTGGAAGATAGCCTTGCTAAGGAAAATGTGGATCAAAATCGCTTCGAACAAGAATTGATTTACTACATGGAAAAATTGGATATTAATGAAGAAAAAGTGAGATTGAAACAACATTGCGAATATTTCATCACTCAAGTAGAAAATGACAATACCCAGATCGGTCGTACCTTGAATTTTATCGGACAGGAAATGGGACGGGAAATCAATACTTTGGGTTCTAAGGCACATTCTTCGGATATCCAACATATGGTGGTCAAGATGAAAGATGAATTGGAAAAAATAAAAGAACAATCAGCCAATATACTTTAGGCAGTTAGTCGTTGCGGATAAATCCGCAAAGTCCATAGCCAGATTGTAATTATTCAAAACTATGGGCTATCGACTAAAAGACTATTGACTAAATTGCGTAAACGCAATTTGAATTATTTACTTTTGTGATGTACCACAAAAAGTCAGAATGAAAAAATGAGTGGAAAATTAGTCATATTCACAGCCCCTTCAGGTGCGGGTAAAACGACCATCGTAAGGCATTTGTTGAAAAAAATAGATTCCCTTGCATTTTCCGTGTCTGCTACAAGCAGACGAATGCGGGATCATGAACAAGATGGTGTGGATTATTATTTTCTCAATCCTACCGAATTCAGGAAAAAAATAAATGCCGGTGATTTCCTAGAATGGGAAGAAGTCTATGACGGGCAATTTTATGGCACTCTGAAAAGTGAAATCAGCCGACTTTGGGAAGAAAATAAAAATATCATATTCGACATAGACGTGAAAGGAGCCCTGAACATTAAGGAATCTTATCCCGACAATTCCCTTGCCATATTCGTTAAGCCTCCCTCACCCGAAGTATTGTTTGACCGATTGAGTAATCGAGGAACAGAAACACCCGAAAGTTATAGAAAACGGGTAAATCGTGCTACCTTGGAATTGACTTATGAAGATAAATTCGACATCGCTTTAGTAAATGACGTTTTGGAAGAAGCCCTTACTAATGCCGAAAAAATCGTAAACCAATATCTAAACGAGCAAGATTAATGGAAACACTCATTACAAACGGAGTCAGGGTTAGTGCGGAAACTTTCTACCATCACGGCTATTCCAAACCTACACAGGGCAGCATATTTTTTGGCTATAGGATCAGTATCCAAAACCTGAATGATTTCAATGTACAACTCATTAGCAGATATTGGCTCATAGAAGATTCCAATGGTGAGAAAAGGATAGTCGAAGGAAATGGCGTCGTGGGAGAACAGCCCATACTTGCTCCCAGCCAGACCCATTCTTATACCTCCGGATGTCCGTTAAAGACCGGAATAGGCAGAATGTCAGGCTATTATAGCATGCTGAACTTAGTGGACCAGACCACCTTTGAGGTAAATGTCCCATTATTTCAGATGTTTGCCCCTTTTAAAATGAATTAATATTGATTCCAATCGGAATTAGACTTAATTTTATATTATGAAAATATAAAATTGTTTCCTCCCAACAATTTTTCAAATGCTTAATCTCTTGGAAAAAAGACGAATAGCTATAAATTAAATCCCTTTATGCTTTTAACAATATTCAAACATTGTAAACGTTATTAGCCAAAATAAGAACATTTTAATATGAATTTTTCATCTCAATCCATGATTCAAATGGTGGCACTTGCCTTTTTGACATTCGTCATTACGTTGGCACATGCTGCATCGAATCCAAGTACAGATACCATTTATACTGTACAATTAGGTCTTTTCGACAATGTGACCATTGCCGATTTCGACGAATTGCGAAATGCGGGATATATTTATTCCGAACCATTGGCTACGGAAGGCAGACAAGCCGTTTTTATCAGTAGTTTCAAAAGCAAGAGCAAAGCAGAAAACGTCCTTTATTTCGCCAAAGGCAAAGGTTATGAAGATGCATTCGTTTCCGAACGCCCATTAATCAAAGGGCAAAAAGCTTTTGTCGTACAAATTGCAAGCAGGAAAAGTAAGGACTATATCGACTGGAGCCATTATGAAAACCTAGGGCAACTCTATACCATTCTCGAAGAAAAAGATGTGAAAATCACTTCCGTTCCATTTAAGAATAGAGACAAGGCTAATGAAAAAGCATTGATTATGAAAGCTATGGGTTTTGCCGATGCTTTCGTGAAACCGACCAATACCCTCATGCTTCATAAGGTGAACCAATTCAATACGATAAAGGACATTGATTTCGAACCACGTGCCGTTTCTGCGGATAAGAAAATGAATGAAGAGGGCCTTACTGATGTTCCCGAAGATGCTGTTGTCTTGAATATTCCTACGGATTATGACAATCCTATCACTCCTGAATTCAGGGAAAAAGGACCTACTGAAATCAACAAGGAAAAACGCCAATCCGTAAAATCTTTGCAAAGTTTCCTTAAAGCACAGAACGCTTATTCCAGTACTGTTGATGGTATTTATGGAAAAGGAACCGCTGCCGGTTCTAGCATGCTTGAAGATAACAATCCCCAATACCTTAGATATAAGGTGTTGGCAAACGAAACGGCTAGGGATGTCAAGGAGGAAGAACTTACGGAATTGGACGGACTTATCATGTCTGTTCCAAGTGGAAGCAAGGAAACTTATGCCGAATTGGCAAAGCATAATTCGCCGATTGCGAAAGCATACAGGGCGTATATCCTTTTCATAGCCGACAAGGAGGCAAACCAAGCGCAGATTAATGAATTAATGAATAAGGCAATCCAAGAATCTTATGCATCTTATAAAGGAGATGCACCATTCGACCATCAAGCCACTTATGCTTATGCGGATTTGGAACAACTGATTTTACATACCCGATATGTCCAAGCAGCATTGAAAGACGAGCCGATTACGCCTTGTTGGTTATTCACGAAACATAAGGCAGAGGCATATTCGGCTTTCGCCAAAGCGGAAGCAAAAGGAATCCGTAATTATAAAATGCAGAATTGTTCCGGTTTCCTACAATGGGACAATATCATTTTACTGAAAACCATAGCTTCGGATTTGAATCCAACAGAAGGAGACCTTTCTGATGAAATGAAGAAAAAGGAAAGGGACAATGATGCAAAAAGAAATAAATTATACCTCATCCCAAGAGCATTGAATAAGAATAATGAAATCGCCATCGTAAAATGGAATGACCAGCTTTGGGCATCAATGGATTTGAAAATGTCCGAAGATAAATTCTTTGCCAAATTCGGAGTTCCTTTTAAATTGGCATACCATAAATCATGGATACAATTAGAGGATTACTACATGGAAAAAGGCTTTAAAAAATATCAGGCAAATGCCTTGGCTTTGGCTGTTTTAAAATCTATTGTAGGAACGGATGTGGAAACGTATATGAAGAAATAATTTTTTCGTATTAAAAAATATTGAAAAGGGAAGTGCGGGAGTGCTTCCCTTTTTTGTTATTTCATCAACACTAATTTCTCTCTGAATAGCTGTTGCCTCTCCTTATCTTCCAATACCAAAAAGTAAATCCCATTATCTAAATGAGATAAATCCAAATTAGGATTATTCCATTTCTCTACCTGAAATATTAAACGCCCCGAAAGATCCATGATGCTTAATTTTCCCGTTTTTAATTTTTCGGGTATTTCTATTTGGATGATTCCTCTGCTGGGATTGGGAGAAATGAGGAAACCATCCTCTCTTATATTTACTGTAGGATCTGTGATGTCTATTTCTGTACAACCTAGTTCCGAAAACCTTATCGTATCTGTTCCTACGGTTACGCACCTTAGATTATTTATGCGATCATAACCATCACACAATCCAGAGTACAATTCTGGAAACAAAGTCGATTCGAAAGAAAAAGGACCTAAATTTTCAATTAAATGCCGTATTGAATTCCTAGAAACATAGCCTACATTTTCCAATATCAAATATTGTAGTTCTTGAGTGGAAGTCCAATTATCCGGAATTGTAACATACCTTAACTCTAATTCTGTTCCATCATAGCTCGTTAAGGTAGTAATAGAATCGAATTCGACATTAAGAGTAGCAGCAGACCAATTATTCGTGCTTATATAGCAAGAAGTTAAGTGGTCTTCTGTAGCATTGAAATCTATTAATAAATATTCTATGTCTTCTCCTTCATAGTACCTATATATCTTTCCATCTTCCTCCCTTAAATATTCTTTACCAAGATAGCCGCCGGTAATCGGATTAGCAGTATAGTATGTTACCAAACATGATTGATTATATGAAATATTCAGTATAGAATACACAGTATCGTTTATAATGGTATCTCCTCCTACTTTTATTGTTTCTATTCTAGTCTCTGGTGTAGATGTCCAATCTCCACCATCAGCATAATAATATTCATAAAACCAAGTCTTCCCTTCTTCCAAAAAATCCTGGGAATAAAGCGAACTATTAAAACAAAAAATCAAAATAATAAATAGCGTATTCTTTTTCATGGGTTTTATTTTTTGAGGTATTTACTTCATCAATACTAATTTCTCCCTAAATATCTGTTGCCCACCCTTATCTTCCAATACCAAAAAATAAATGCCATTATTCAAATGAGATAAATCCAAATTAGGATTATTCCATTTCTCTACCTGAAATATTAAACGCCCCGAAAGATCCATGATGCTTAATTTTCCCGTTTTTAATTTTTCGGGTATTTCTATTTGGATGATTCCTCTACTGGGATTGGGAGAGATGCTTATTTTTTCTTCTTCTAATAATGCCGTTGCACTTATTATATCTGTAATAATTTGTATATCTTCCGTACAACCCTCCACATAGCATCCCTCCGAATCCAAAACCAACAATGCCGGAGTACTCTGATTAGGGTTAGGAGAATCCTCGGATTCCGTAGTCATGCCCAAAGCCAATTTCCCATCCGACATGATTTCCAAATCCTCTATCCAGTATGACTGTCCTATATAATAATGTTCATCTATAAAAAAGCGTTCCCATATCTTTTCCAAATCCGGACTGTATTTGGCTACCCAAGAAATCCAATCATCTATTTCTAGTTTATAAAATTTCCCTACAAAGATAATATCTCCTTCTGCTGTGAGTTCCATATCCGTAATATTAGCTTTAATATTCCCTGAATGCACTAACTTTTCCTCCAATACATTTCCCGCCGTATCGAGTAAAACCAAACCCAAGGCAGCAAAACCAGGCCCTTCTGTATAACTTCTGGAAGTATTCACCACATAATTACCATTCGCTAATTCCTTGACTTGGGAGGGGGCATGGGGATTCGTTGGATACTGATCATAAATTCGTGTCGTCCATATCTCTTCACCTTCCGACGTTAGTTTTGTCACTGCCATTGTTTCGTTTGAAGCAGTGACAGGTTGGGCGTAATAGCCCATTAGGAGTTCTCCTGTACTTAATATTTCTAAGTTTCCTTTCTGACTGAGTGCAAAGGTATCCTGAAATTCCTTCAGCCAGATAAGGTTGCCTTCTGCATCTGTTTTTATTAATACATTTTCACTATATGGAGTTCCTGTAGGACTACCATCTGCTTTTATAATTAGTTCTCCTGTTGGTAATTCCCAAATATCCCTTGCCCAATTTAAATGATCCGAATCATAGGATTGAGTCCAGAGCAGTTCTCCTTGATCATTCAGTTTCATCAGTATCACTTCCCAACCATCATCTCCCAAATAGCGATCCCCTATAATAATGAAATTTCCGTCTGCTAATCGCCTTAATCCATTCAATCCACCATTTCTCAATTCATCTTCCAAGGAACCAAAATGCGATTTCCAAACTTCTTCACCATTTATATCCATTCTAATAACTGAAAAACAGGAATAAAATCCTTCTGCGGAATCATTACATATAGATCCCGTAGCCATAATGAAGCCATCTTCAAAAGCATCCAAACTCCATCCTCTAT
>JAHDHJ010000222.1 GCA_020631375.1 Saprospiraceae bacterium
AGTTAGCAGTTAGCAGTTAGCAGTTAGCAGTTAGCAGTTAGCAAATTATTTTTTCATCTTTTAATTTCAAAATAAGCAATCAATAATCTTAAATAATAATTGAAGTATAATTTACTGTTCATTGTTAACTGATAACTGTTTACTGAACACTATTACCGTGGTACTTCTATTCTTTTTAGTATGTCATCTATGACATCACTGGTTTCCGTTCCTTCCATTTCCCTTTCGGGAGTTAGGATGATACGGTGGTTCATGACCGGATAAGCTACATATTTAATATCATCCGGCGTAACGAAATCCCTTCCGTTCATCGCAGCAATTGCCTTGGATGTTTTCATCATTGCCAATGATGCACGAGGCGATGCTCCGAGGAAAAGGTCTCCATTATTCCTTGTGTCATAAACGATTCTTGCGATATAATCCAGTAATTCATCTTTGATATGAACTTTCTCAATGATGTCGGAATATTCCTTGATTTCAGCAGCACTGAAAATAGGTTTCACATCATTTTGTTGATCATTATGGAAGTCTTCCTTGAATCTTCGTAAGATCAATTGTTCATTTTCCAATGATGGATATTTCAAATTGATTTTGAAAAGGAAACGATCCAGTTGTGCCTCTGGCAATTTATATGTTCCTTCCTGCTCTATCGGGTTTTGGGTCGCAATTACAAAAAATGGCGGTGGCAATTTATGCGTCGTTCCATCTACTGTTACTTGCTTTTCTTCCATTGCCTCAAAAAGGGCAGATTGGGTCTTGGCTGGGGCACGATTGATTTCATCTATAAGGACGATATTGGAAAATATGGGTCCTGAACTGAATGAAAAATCAGCAGTTTTCATATTGTAAATCGTAGTACCGATTACATCCGATGGCATTAAATCCGGAGTGAACTGGATTCTGGAAAAATCCACATTCAATGCTTTTGCCAATAGTTTGGCGGTTAGGGTTTTTGCAATTCCGGGAACACCCTCTAATAGCACATGTCCACCGGTCAGTAAACTAGCCAACATCAATTCGATTTCTTCATCCTGTCCAATAATTACCTTTTGGATTTCCTCTCTGACCCGATCTACAGCGTCACTGATACGATCTATATTGGCGACATTCTCTTTCACCCAAACCGGAGTGTTTTCGGAAATATTTTCGTTCTCTTCCTGGTTATTCAAATTATCGTCCATAATTATCATTTACATTGTTTATACACATCTTCGAGTGCCTTATTGAATCCTTTTAGGGTTTCGTCAGAGACTACAGAAGAATTCACTATATTATTATAATACTTAAATACTTCATCTAATTCCTTTTCTGGCACTCCGGATCTTTTGGATAAGTTGGAAAGGAATTTGGCATCTACTTTTTTTGTACCTATGCCATATCTATCCCTAATATAAGCAAGGAACATTTTCATTTTTTGTTTACAAAGTTTCAAGTGGTTTTGTTTATTGAAATACAATGCGCCTATTGTGGAAATGAATTCCAATGAAGTATTCGTATTGATTTCTTCTACGGGAATCAATCTTTGTTTCCGTTTGGATCTAAACATGAGGTATAGAATCCCCATTCCCAACAAAGTGTACCAAGCCCAAGAAAGGTGTTTGTTTTCCAATATGTATTTCAGAGGTGTTTCGCTCGCCAATGTCAATTCTGCAGAATTACTTTGTATTGCGTTCCGCCTTCTGCTTGGTGCTTCTTTTATTTGGCTGTAGGCATCCCAATAAATTTTTCCATCATCCAAGTGACTGAATATTTTTTCAGCATAGGTCTTGCCTACTTTATCCACCATTTGGAAATTCGTAAAAGCAATAGGATTGGTATGTAAATAAACCATTCCTCCGGGGGTCGTATAGTCATTCGGATCCGAATATCTAATCATTGCAAAATTAGCATGTTCATCTCCATCGCCATTCTTAAAACTTCCCAATTCGGTAAAACCCGATTCCATTTCACAGAAGAATGGGGAATCTATATAGTGCCATCGATAAGAATTTATCTTGTTATTTTTAATGAATTTATAATCGAAATCAAAAGAATCCTTAAGGTCCGGATGATGGAAATTCATTCTGGCTATGGTGTCTTGATAGACATGGTAATCATCCCAGGGAAGATCCAATCCATCAAAATCGACACATTCATAATAATACAAATGAAACATCAGGTCATGGGGAATGGACTTGCTTGAAATGAATGCATTGTTCCCCGCTGCTACAAAATCCAAAAGCCTTTGTACATCTGCTGTATCCAAAAACATGGCTTCCCCAATAAAAACGTAATTGGAAATTTCTCCCTCAATTGTCGGGATTTGTAAATCCGTGGGTAAATCTTCTTTGATATCCTTAATGTCTCCTTTGGGATAATAATCCGAAAGCATTTTCTTAATAATGCTTAGCCCATAAGGTTGCAGGCTTTCTTCCTTATAGTTCTCTTTCCAATTGAATTTCTTGGAAGATCCCGAACCAAAAATGGCAAAGAGAACGATTAGAAGTATCGCGATGGAGAAAAGCGTTATGGTTACGGATCTATTCATTCAGAGAAATTACAAGTCTGTTTTTTGGCCTAAATCATTGTTGTCTCAAATATATGATTATCTCTGCTAAAATTAAAGGTATTTAGACGAACATGGTCTTTAGATATAAAATTGGCTAATAAATAAAGATGAATCGCTAATTGTTGATCAAAGAAAAAGTGCCATGTTTTGTTGTGAAATCTGCGATTTTCCGCAATACCTTCCTTTGGACATACTGAGTACACTGTAAACTAAGTTGTTTACAGTGACTCAGCTTGGGCTAATACGCAATTGAATAGGAATTCTAAATATTGCTACTCGAAAATTTATACAGATCAAATTGAATATAAAAAACAGAATCACTTTCTTATTCTATTTGGATAACAAGAAGCCCAGGGGGCTAAAAGATTCTGTGGCTTCTTGTTATGGAGCGTAGTAGTTTCCAGTCCAAAAACTGAAAACATCCGCTATTTTTTGCTTTTATTATTGAACGCTTGAGAGATCAAATATAATAATAAAAAACAACCTATGATATTTAAAAATATATACGCCCCATATATTAAAAAGTAATATGGAGCGTATCTTTAGATTAAGGTTTCATCTTAATCTTACTTTTATTTTAAATTCTTATTTCACTTCCCTCTTATTTCATTATCCCTTTTTATTCCGCATTCTAAAAATTCTTGGAAATCATTGGAATCGGTAATCAAACCTCCTAGTGGTGTATTTAGGAATACGGCATTGTCATTTTCATCGATATGTGCCATTACGTATAAGGGTTGTGAGTTACTTCCCATATGTACGACTTGGAAATCAGCCCATTTCTGTCCTACTTTCCTTCTGTTTCTTCCATCGAATGAAGATTTGTAAGGAGTCTCTAATTTTTCGGTTTCATCCACATATAATGAGACGACGACCATGTCATTTTTCAGATGGGAAAGGATGGCTTCCAATGGCCAAACATTTTCCTCGTTCCTTCTACAGTTTTCACAACTATGTCCTGTGAAGTCTATGAATAATGGCTTGTTTGTTCTTTTCGCTTCGGCTTTGGCTACATAATAATCATCATAACAATCTATTCCATGTGGGCATTTCGTAGGTTTCAAATAGGAATGTCCTGCCGGAGGAGCCATTCCGCTCATGAGCCAATTCGGTTTGAAGAATCCTTCGTTCGTCGTTTTGAAACCCGTTAGGCAATATGCTGCCAAGCCCAAACACAATACACCGAAAACAATGCGAACCATAGGGACTTTCGTCAACTTGGGTGTATGCTTGAATCTGAACCAATTGAACCAATAGAATGCCCATAATAAGGCTATCAATACCCATAATCCGACAAATGCCTCGTAGGGCAGTAATATTGTGCCTCCTAATTTGGATTTCATCATAAGGGAGAATACTGCAAAAAATTTCAATGCCAATGCCAATTCTACGAACCCTAAGGACACTTTGAGGTCATCCATCCATCCACCGGATGCGGGAAGGGACTGTAATAAACTCGGGAATGCTGCAAATAATGCAAACGGCAATGCCAATGCGACTGAAAAACCAAACATTCCCACTACGGGGCCAAGTTGGAAACCTCCGGCATTGGATTGGGAAACCGCATCTACCAGCAATACACCTATAATTGGTCCGGTACAGGAAAAGGAAACGATTGCCAATGTGGCTGCCATCGCCAATATGCCTATCAATCCCCCTTTATCTGCCAGGGCATCTGTTTTGTCTGCCCATTTTGTGGGTAAGGCGATTTCAAAATAACCGAAAAATGAAATGGCGAAAAAGACCAATAACAAAGCCAAGCCTAAATTAAACCAAGCATTGGCTGCCATAGCATTGAGGGCATCGGCTCCCCAAATCAAGGTAATCAAAGTACCCATACCTGTGTATAATATAACGATAGATAATCCATAGATGATCGCATCCCTGAAACCTTTTTTCTTGTCTTTTCCTCCTTTAAGGAAATAACTTACCGTTAATGGAATCATTGGGAAAACACAAGGAGTCAGCAGTGCGATCAGCCCTCCCAAAAACCCTTTTATGAAAGTTTGTATATAGGAAAGGTTACCTTTCTGCGTGCTAATACCCGTGCAATCATCATCCTTATATGTAATGTCAAATGTTTCTTCTACGGGAGTACCTTTTCCTTTCGTTATTAATTTTTTGGAGGGTGCATTATTATTATTTCCTTCTTCAAGCGCTCCTGCACTTAATACAAAACCGGTCAAACCCTTATTTAAATCCAAGGAAAAAGCAATCTCTTCGGGTGGAAGACATTTTTCCTTATCACAAGTCATGAATTCCAAATATCCTTTCAAGGGAATTGATGTATCTTTGGCTTTTAGTTTTTGTACGAAAGTGACTTCTTTCTTGTATTTGGTAACGAGCATTTTAAAAACATCGTCTTTTCCCTCCACTTTGTGATCACTGATTTCTTCATTCTTCCCCAACATTTCAAAATTAGAAATATCTCCCTCATAATTGAATGATGTCTTAATGGGACCATCATCACTTTCCAAATATTGGGAATAAATATACCATCCATCTTGAATCTTGGCTTTATAGCTTATTTCGAATTCATTTTCTCCGGACTTTTTCGTACTAACAGACCATTTAACGGGTTCTAGTATTCCCGTTTGTCCATCATTATCTTCTTCCTCTAATACAGGGTCGGCAGTAGAGGCTTCTGTTTCTTTCTCTTCTACCTTAGTTTCTTCTTTTTTAGTTTCTTTGGGTTCTTCTTGCTTAGTCGGACTTGTATGGTTATGGTTTACTACTGTTTCTTTGGTCTTCGTCGGTTCGGTAGCTGTTGTTGTTGTCGTCGTCGTTTTTGGCGGAGTCGGAGGAGCGGGTTTCGTCGGAGTAGGGGCAGGCTTTGCAGGCACCGGTTTTGTAGTGGGAGCTGGTGGAGTCGGAGTAGGTTTTGGCTCTGGTTTGGGAGCGGGAGTCGGAGTTATTGCCGCAGCTGGTTTTGGTAGATTGAATTCAAAATCTACCTCATCTGGAGGCAAACATTTCTCTGCATCACAAACCATGAATTCCAAATACCCCTTAATCGGAACGCTTTGATCCTTTACTTCTACCCTTTGGGTGAAAGTGGCGGATTTCCCAAACTTAATGACATTCATTTCAAAGATATCATCAAACCCCTCTTTCTTTTTCGGACTTGCTTCTTTATTCTTGCCAATCTTCTTTAAATCCGTAGGGGATTCATACTCAAAAGAAGTTTTTACCGGCCCATCATCACTTTCCAAATATTGAGAATAAATATGCCATCCATCATCTATTTTGGCTTTGAAAATCAAATCGTATTGATTCCCTTCTATATGTTTTGAGTCAAAGGTCCATTTTACGGGTTTCAAAACTTGTGCTTGGCTGATATTAAAGCAAAAGCCTAATAAAAATGCGATGCTCAGAATATTTTTCATAATAAAATGCGGTTTACAATCTAATTAGATATGTGGTAGATATATAGATTTTGAGATAATATTGGTTCTTCCATTTATAACATATATCCTAAAACAAATATAAATGTAGCAAATTATCCTTATTATCATACCAATGTTCAAAAGGGGAAAATCCCTGTTTGAAATCGGATAAACAAAAACAATCGGCAGTAAGTACCAAATGTACTTACTGCCGATCAATTATTTGAATATATCAAAATAAAAGATACATGTTTAGGATACATAAAATTGCTATAATGTTTTCAGCAAAAAATCCTTTAACACCCTCTTAACTTTTTAGTTTTCCAACGCTATTGCGAAAGCAACATCTGTAGGTGGTAGGCAACTACTTTCACAACAAGTCATAAAAGTGATTTGTCCACTTATTTCATCTAATCCTTCACTGATTTTTATTCTTTGCCTGAATGAGGTTTTCCCTGAAAGTTTGACTAATTCCATATCGAATATCTCGTCATATTCCGTTTTCTTCGCACCTATTTCCTTTACGTTTCCAAGTAATTTCAAATCATTGTCCTTATCAATCATTACTTTGGTAGGAATAGGTCCTGACTCATTTTTCATTTCCTGAGAATAAACCGACCAACCCGGTTGAATATCTGCGGTGGCTATAATTTCATATTCATTGGTTCCAACCTTCTCTGCTTCAAAAGTCCATTTTACAGGATTGGTCTGTGCACATAGGTAGCTAAGGTTGAGAAGAAGAAGAGTACTCAGGATTAAAAATTTTCTCATTAGGATCGCCGTATTTTAAATTAAAATTTAATTGCCTTATTTCTTAGTTGTTCCAATTGAAAATCAGGGAAAATGAAGGGATTGAAGAATAATATTGCTATTTACTTTGTTCTTCAATAGCAAATATAATAAAGTCAAACCTTATTTTGATATAATATGCTGCTAGAGTGTAACAATCCCCCTTTTTTATATGTTTTTTTGTGACATAAATAAATAAAGTCTTGAACAGTTAAAAAGATGCCAAATTTTATACCAAAACACTTGCATATATGTTTTTATCTGGACTTTAACATAGTATAAGAATCTTTAAGATGTGACATATAATTTTCATAAATGGGCAATACTTTCCATTAAAAAATTGCAGATAAACAATTGAAATCATTGAGAATTAGCAGACTATGGATTTTTTACATTGCAAGTAGCACACAACTAGACAAAATGAAAAACCTAGCCGTGCGAGTGTGTTTGTTCACCTCG
>JAHDHJ010000223.1 GCA_020631375.1 Saprospiraceae bacterium
TACGATATTTTATTGGTTTTCAAATAATTAAAATACTACTGAATGTCCCTAATTATTAGGTTTTGAAATATGTTTGTTCGTCAATTTTATTTTAGGACATTTTTTACCTGCTATGAAAAAAGAGCTTAGGCATTCTCACTTTTAATTTTATCTAAGGAGATAATTAAAAAGACAAGCGAAATAAATTCAATGATAATTCTTCCCCAATGCCAATAACTCCAAGTAACTAATTCCTCTTTAAGTTCGGTATCCGAAAAAACAGCTTGATAAAACAATTCATTAGTGCCTTTGAAATAAATATAAAAAGCGGAGATAAATAGAATCGCAAAAAAAGCGGAAATTAAGGCAAATTTGAAAGCATTAGAATTAATTCGTTTACAATAAATTGTGAGGAAAATAGGAATCGAAGCTGCTATTATGGTTAGGATTGTATAAAATTGGTTAATTGATGGACCGAACGTATTATAATAAGAATAAAAATCAACAGAAGATAGAGACTGCCAATATGGAACAAGAAGTACCCCTTCAGTAATCTGACTACCAATAAAAATCGAGAAAATACTTATTGATGAATAGAATAAAAATTGTTTCATGATTCGAGCGAATTAAAAACATGAATTAAAACCAAAATGAATTAATTGTCTAGCCACCTACCTAATACATCGCATTATAGATCACTTCTTGAACCCTTGGGCGGATATCCAATTTATTCAATTTAAAATTATTCATATTCGGATAAGTCCGATTGGAAAGAAAGATATAAATCAAATCATGGTCAGGATCCACCCAAACCGCAGTGCCTGTGAATCCCGTATGCCCAAAAGTATTATAAGAAGCCTTTGCACAGACGTTCTGTGATTTTCCTGCATTGGTTTCTTTCATATCAAAACCCAAACCTCTTCTTGTACTTTTGTGGTATCGCTGCGTGAATGCATTGATTGTATTTGCTTGGAGATACTGTTCTCCGCCATAATAACCCTTGTTGAGTAACATTTGGAAAATGACAGCCAAATCATCCGCATTGGAAAACAAACCCGCATGTCCACTCACTCCACCCAACATAGCCGCACCCATATCATGAACATTTCCCTGAATCGTCTGCCGCCTGAAATATTTATCCAATTCCGTAGGAACGATTTTTGATTTAGCATGTTTTTCCAATGGTTTGTAAGTTGTACTCGATAGTCCCAAAGGTTGGTAAAAAGTCTGATTGGCAAATTTGTCCAGAGGCATTCCGGTATTTTCCTCTACCATTTTTGCAATCATATAAAAACCAATATCACTGTATTTATAATTCGTAGTCGAACGCAAATCGGATTCATAAATCTGTTTCCAAATTTCACTGATATAATCCCGGTCCATGAAAAGGTTTTCGGTTACTTTGACATTGAATTTCCCCTCCTCCTTTTTCTTATAATATTTTGTAGATGGCTTTTTTGATTTGGTAATCGTTTCTTCATAAAAAGGAATCCAAGCAGTCAGTCCACCATGATGGGCAAGAATGTCCCTTATTTTAATATTCGATTTATTCGAACCCAAACAAGGGCTCAAATGCGTTCCGATCGGATTATCGATATTTATTTTTCCTTGCTCACAAAGCTTCATTAGCGAAAGCGTAGAAGATGCCACTTTCGTAACCGAAGCAATATCATAAATGTCAGAATTTTGGACTTTCCTATTCTTTTTATAAGTATGATGTCCATAAGATTTATGGTAAATGACCTTTCCGCTTTTCGCAACAAGAACCTGTAAGCCCGGTGTTGCTTTTTCACTTATTGCCTCTTGGGCAATGGTATCTATACTCCTTAGAACATGGCTTTGTAAGCCCACACTTTCCGGAATGTCATATTGCAATCTCATCAGACTTTTCGTATCGACACCGTCGCCGAATTTACTTTTTTCCGAAGCAGTAACAGGTAATCTGCCCTTTATGGGCAATGCCCCGAATAATGCCTGAGCCGTTACCTGTTGTGTTATCGGATCCTCATTATAAGCATTCAAAACCGTTTCCACGGAATCAAAATATTTCAAACTATAAGGATTTCCAAAGACCACCAAGGTGACATTGGCTACATTCTGTAATTGCGAAATGAAATTGACCGCACTCGGGTGTATGCCGAATTTTTTAGAAGCGCTGCTGCTCATATCATGCACACTGACCACGATTTCATCATAACCTTTCAGCAGGCTAAGCATGGAAGAAGAGTTGGAAACACTTTTGTCCGTTCTGTAATGTTTAATCGAATTATATTTATCCAAAGTATTTTGGAATTCCGATTGTTTGGAAACACCAATGGCGAGGCTGGCCATTTTTTTCTTGGCAATATCCTTATAGGGAATCGTATTTTCCTTATTCCTAACCAATGTCAAAGCATTGGCGATAAGCTTCCTTTTCATGATTTTGGAACGGGGTCCCATTACATCATTTCTAACACCTATTTTATTGAGTGGCTTGAAAGTGGTCAATCCCAATTTATATTTTGCCTTTAAGATTTTCCTTACCTTATTGTAAACAAGAGTGGTGTCCAATGTGCCATTTTTCATCGCTTCCTTAATCTTCTTATAGGCAGCAGGCGTGTTTTGTGGCAATAAGAGAATATCATTTCCAGCCAATAATGCTTTGACTTCCAGTTCTCCGGGCGTATGGTGTTTGGTTACACCCTGCATACCCAATCCGTCTGTGAAAATAAGCCCCTTGTAATTCATGTCATTTTTAAGAATGTCCGTAACTGCCTTTTTTGAAAGTGTAGTAGGGCGATTGCTTACATTATCAATAGCAGGAATGAAAAGATGGGCGACCATCATACTCTGGATGCCATGTTGGCTCAACACTCGGAAAGGGAACATTTCTATACTGTCCAGTCTTTGTCTGGAATGCAATATCTGGGGCAAATCATAATGGGAATCCGTATCCGTATCGCCATGTCCGGGAAAATGTTTGGCACAAGCCATTACATTATGATCCTGCATGCCTTTCATGTACATGTAACTTTTGGCAGTGACGTTATAACGGTCTTCGCCGAATGACCTTTCATTGATAACCGGGTTGTTCGGATTATTATTGACATCTACTACAGGAGCAAAATTGATATGTGTACCCACTCTTCGCAATTCCCTTGCGACTTCTTTTCCCATTTCATAAATCAGGCTGTTGTCTTGGATGGCTCCCAACATTAGTTGCTTAGGATAGCTCAAGCCATCCGATTTGAAACGCATTCCCAATCCCCATTCCGCATCCATGGAAACCATCATGGGTACTTTTTGGGCGAAAGCTTGGTATCTATTAACTAGGTCAATTTGTTTTTCGGGAGTTCCTTGGAAAAAACAAAGCCCTCCAACGTGATAATCCTTAATAAGTCGCTCCACCGCTTTTTCATGTTCGGTTCCTTTATCAGAATGTGCCCGAATCATAAATAATTGCCCGATCCTTTCATCTTCTGTCAATGATGAAAAAGTTTTATTGACCCATTCCTTTTCTCTTTTTTCGGCTTCGGCAGCATTGTCAGAAGTAGAGGGTATAAATAATTCGGTATTCAATGGCAAATGGAACAAGCCCACTGCCAATGTGATAATTAAACTGATTTTCACGTTTTTATTCAAAATTTTATTCATTCGGAAAATTACCAAATTGATTGGTAGGGAATTATTAATTCTATTTTTTAAAATAATGGGATGTCTCAATAATGGGATTGAAAATTACCCGAAAGAATCATTCCAAAATAGGATTGATAATCACAATGGTTTTCAAAAATATTCTCTAATTGGCATGATACCGATAATAGCATAAAAATTAAAGCCTTTGCCAATAAATCTACACATTTTAACAAAGTTTAATATAATCCGGATTGAATGGCTTATTTTTAACGGGATAAAAATAAAAGCTTATCAATAAAAATGAATTTTGCTACGTTTTATGAAAATATACGTCTCAAAGATATAATTGCTTTATCCAAATCTAAAAATTCAATATCCATATCATGAAAAATATCATAATCAATTCCACTTTGTTACTTGGCATTCTGTTTCTAGCCTCCGGTTGTGCAATCAAAAAACAAGGAAAATGGCTGGATGAACATTCGCATATATTGTCAAGGGCGGCGGCATCAAGTTCGATGTCGAGTGAGCAAAAATTCGATGCCCTAGCCAATAGCTATGTAAAAATGATGCACCAAACCCTCAATTTTACCAATCCTCAAAAGGGAGCTGCTTACGCCCAAACATACAGCAAACAAAATGGGGAAAATATTGAAACCATACTAAAAAGCCTCAAAGGAATGAAATCCGAAATGGGTCCATTGGAAAGTGTTGCCTTTGGGGTGAAATTGCTTAGGAAACCATATTTCAGCGATTTGATAGAATTATTCCCGCGTTTCCAAAGAAAATTCAAAACCTATTCTGCCATTGCGGCCCTTTCTGGTAAGGTAAGGAATGGTTTGATCGATTTGGGTGGGAGCAAATTGAAAGACTTGGGGAAATGATTTAGGTATTGTTCCAAATAAAATTATATTTGTATCGCAATTTTGAACGGTTGCTAATAATTACATTAAGGCGTTGGGAGGATTCCTGACGCCTTTTTGTTATATGGGATTTTCAAAACGTCTTCCTCCGAGTAATCTCCCCAAGCTCATATCCAAAGAAACTAAATAAGGTTTGTTGGGCAACCAATCCGGCTATTCGGGCTTTTAGTTTTGATAGCTTGGCAGGAATTTTTTGATATTCTTTATGAGTCAGTACTCCTGTTATTCCCCGTTCACTTAGTATGTCCAGAATATGGGCTTTATTAATTTTGGAAATTCCCTTTACCAGCGTATCTGCTATCACTACCGCTTTTCCTTTCATTGTAGCTTTTAGCTTTCTTGCTATTCCTGTTTAGATTTAATCTCTATTCTGGTAAATTCTCAAGCATCCGCACACACATGGCAGCCGTTTGTATCAATTCTTCCCTTACATTATCAATACTCCCATTTTCATATTTGTAATGTAGAACTGCCCTTGTTACTTCTCCGGCTTCTTCCTGCATGATTGCTAATTGTACGAATATGTCTTTAGGATAATTAGGATGTTTTCTCTTTGCCCGAACGAGTTCTTTTTCAATCTCAGCATATCTCATCAATATTTCCTGTTCTGACTTCAAATCCATTGTATAGATGTTTTAAATTATCGAAATAGCTCCATTCGTTTGATTACAAATATAAGAATATAGTAGTGAAATTCATTCGTAGATAGATTTTGGAGTCAAAGTCTATTTGGCATTCTGGAATGGTATTGATAATAAAAGGAGAGGAAAAGCAGTGTTCAATTTTCAAACAAATCGAGCCCCGTCCACCACAGACGAGGCTCTACCAAATCAAACCTTTAACCGAGTTTAATTTTTGATTCCTTAGTTTTTATTGACTAACTACTAAGGGAAATATTTTAATGTACAAACTGTTCTTCTTCCGTACTTCCTGCCATCGCATTGGTAGAATTGTTTTTTTGGACTGTATTTTGGACAAAATCAAAATATTGTGTCCCTACGAAAGATTGGTGCTTGACAGCAGCGAATCCATCTTTAGCCAAAGCAAATTCACGCTCTTGCAACTCTGAATAACCAGCCATTCCCCTTTCTTTGTATGCTTTGGATACTTCGAACATGGAAGTATTCAAAGCGTGGAAACCTGCCAAAGTGATGAATTGGAATTTGAAACCCATTGCTGCCAAATCCTCACGGAAAGTCAACATTTCCTCACGGCTTAGTTTGGAAGCCCAATTGAATGAGGGGGAACAATTATATGCCAACATCTTTCCGGGGAATTCCGCATGGATAGCTTCAGCAAACTGACGGGCTTCCTCCAAATCCGGATGGGAAGTTTCCATCCATAATAAATCACAATATGGAGCATAGGATAATCCTCTGCTTATTGCTTGGGGAACACCATTTTTTACCCTATAGAACCCTTCGGAAGTTCTTTCTCCCGTTACGAATCTTTGATCCCTTTCATCGATGTCAGATGTCAATAAGTCTGCAGCATCAGCATCTGTACGTGCGATAATCACCGTAGGGACGCCCATTGCGTCAGCAGCCAAACGAGCAGCAACTAATTTGTTGATGGCTTCTTGTGTTGGTACCAATACCTTTCCGCCCAAGTGTCCGCATTTTTTTGCAGAAGATAATTGATCTTCCCAATGTACACCCGCAGCACCGGATTCAATCATGCCTTTCATTAATTCGAAAGCATTCAGATTTCCACCAAAACCCGCTTCGGCATCCGCTACGATAGGAACCAAATAATCCAAATTCCCTTCACCTGAAACAGACTGAATCTGATCCCTGCGCAAAAGAGCATTGTTGATTCGTTTCACCACATTAGGAACTGAATTCGCTGGATATAGTGATTGGTCCGGATACATTTGTCCACCAAGATTCGCATCTGCGGCTACTTGCCAACCACTCAAATAAATAGCTTCCAAACCAGCCATTACTTCTTGGATCGCTTGGTTTCCCGTTAATGCTCCCAGACCGGCAACATAATCTTGGGTATTTAATTTATGCCATAATTTTTTAGCACCTAATTTGGCTAAGGTATGTTCTATTTGTACTGATCCTCTTAGTTTCAATACATCTTCAGCGGTATAGGGGCGTTCTACACCTTTCCACCTTGGACTGTTATTCCATTCGTTTTCCAGTTCTTGTATTTGAATTTCTTTGCTCATTTTATTGAAATATTTATGATTATTAATTCTAGATTTATTTTCTAGTTGTGTATTAAATTAATGGTACGGATTCAGATTAGATGTTGAGAAATAATTGCAATGTGCATTTCACCTCTAAATCTAAATATCTGTTTTAAATTAAATTATAGGCTGGCAATGTCAGGAATTCAATGAAATCATCTTGTTTTACCAATAGGTCGAATAAGTTTTTAGCTTCCTCGAACCTTCCCATTTGGAATCGCTCTTCACCTAACATTTCCCTGATATTCTTCATTTCATCTGCTAGGAGTTCTTCATATAGGTCCAAGCTGACTTTTCTGCCATCTTCCATCGTAGCAGCACGTTTGAGCCATTGCCAAACTTGGGATCTTGAAATTTCAGCAGTAGCGGCATCCTCCATGAGATTATAAATGGCAGCGGCACCATT
>JAHDHJ010000224.1 GCA_020631375.1 Saprospiraceae bacterium
GTGTATTTTTGTGTCACAAAATTTAATGGTGTGTCTACTGGGTTTCCTATTGTCGATAGTTTACCATCCTACTTTGCTTATTTAATTCAAATTACATTTTTTGAGTAAATAACTTGGAAACTTCTGGAGAGAGTATGGATGAACATATTTCTAAAAATAACAATCTGTTTTTTTTGTGAATAAAAAATTGCACGTTAAGTTTGCACATGCTCTAAAATCAAATGTCATGAAATCCTTACTACACTTCTCATTGGTGTTGAATTATTTTACCCACATCAAATTCTCATATCATATTATTGAAAAATCTCAGAACCTAATCCAGTTCCTACATATTTCTGCTATTGAGGGAAATGGAATTCCAGCTAGAAATAAGCAATAATAAGACACCCAATAAATAACTATTAATTCGCACTATCAATTTTTAAAATCATCCTAATCTAAAATTTCAAAAATGATGAACTTCAAGAAAATTAAAAAAGATTATTTAGGCCTTTTTTTCCTAATGATTACCTCCATTCATTTTGCAATGGGACAATCCCAAACAGAGAAAAATACAGGCAAATTTGCCTTGTTTTCGGTGACTGAAGACAAAGATCTAAATTTGGGCAAAGAATTCAATGATAAGAATTCTCTTATCCTCAAAATGAACGGTAAAAAAGTTAGGGAAATCCTCAATCAAAATTATAAGGTATTATTATTAGACATCCCTTTACCGAATAATAATTCAATAACCCTTGATCTCCGAGAAGTATCTATTAAATCGGATAATTATGTGGTAAGAACGCCAAGTGGAAGAGTTGGTGTCAAAGATAAAGGAAAACATTTCAGAGGAAGAATTCAAGGAGCACCCAATTCTATGGTGGCGGTGAGTATTTTCAGAAACGATTTCTATGCCATATTCAGTAATGGAAATGGGGATTTTAATTTAGGCAAAATAGAAAATAGTGATGAGAACTATATCATTTACAATAGCCGTATTTTACCCCAGCCAGACGGTGATGGATGTAGCACACCGGATACAAGAGTGACAAACAACAATAAGACGAATATTCCTACGGATATTCATAAAATGAATTCTTGTAGAAAAGTGAAATTATACTGGGAAGCGGATAATGAACTTTACTTAAACAAAGGAACAGTTGCCAATACTGAAAATTATTTAACCGCTGTCTTCAATCAAGTAGCTACATTATATCTGAATGAAGGTATCAATCTGGAACTTTCGGAAATATTCGTTTGGGATACAGCAGACCCTTATGATGGTACATCTTCTTCAACGGCTTTAAATGATTTTCGCGACAGATGGAACCTTCTCGGTGATAACTTTAATGGTGATTTGGCTCACTTGGTAGCCTTGGATCCTGGCGGAAACGGAGGTAGGGCATACTATAGCACCTTATGTGGAAATAGAACCAACTCTTATGGGTATAGTGATATCGCATCATCGTATTCTAATGTGCCAACCTATTCATGGACGGTGTATGTAATTGCTCACGAAATAGGCCATAACCTTGATTCGCCCCATACACATGCTTGTTCATGGAATGGTAATAATACGGCGATCGATGATTGCGGAAGTGAATATTTTGTAACCAATAATGAAGATGATGATGGAGATGGTTCAACAGATGAACTTGACGAGGCTTCTTCTTATCCGAGCTGCTTTGACAATGTCAACAATATTATACCTTCCGGAGGAGGAACCATCATGAGTTATTGCCATCTCATCAGTGGAGTTGGAATCGATTTTAATACAGGCTTTCATTCTCAAGTACAATCCTTAATGTTGGATAATATTGATAATTCAGCTTGTTTGGATTTGGCTGCTGGCTGCTCAGCTTGTACAGATGGAGTTCAGAATGGTGCCGAAACAGGAATAGATTGTGGTGGTCCGGACTGCCCAGCCTGCCCGACTTGCTCGGATGGCATACAAAATGGAGATGAAACAGATGTAGATTGTGGAGGAACAAATTGCCCAAGTTGTATTGTTCCATACCCATATTGCGAAACTTTTGAAGATGGAGGGAACAATCCTTGGACTCAATCCATTACAGATGATTTTGACTGGACAATTAATTCGGGAAGTACTGTATCTGCTAGTACAGGTCCATCTTCTGCATATTCGGGTGAATATTACATTTACACCGAGTCGTCTTCACCGGTTTTAGCTGGGAATGTAGCAGAAATATATTCTCCAATTGTGGATATTCCCGCCCAAGAAACGCCCCAAATAAATTTCAGATACCATATGTGGGATGATAATAACCTAAATGACGGAAGTCTTGAATTATTGATATCTGAAAATGGAGGAACATTCTCTTCCCTTTGGCAACTCGTCGGAAACCAGGGGAATGCTTGGCAAGAAGCAGCCATAGATATATCAACTTATGCCGGCTCCCAAGTTCAATTAATGTTCCGTGTAACAGTGACGAACGAAGATTTTTCTTTCGAAAATGATTGGGCACTGGATGATGTATGTATCATGCAATATTGCCCTCCTCCTACTATAGATATTAGTGGTGATACCCAAAATTGTGGAAACGATGATATTATACTAACAGCTACGTCTGGCTTCAGTTCTTATGAATGGTCTACAGGAGCAATGACTGAAAATATAGTCGTTAACTTTGCTGGAACGTATACTGTTACAGTAACCGATGCAAATGGATGTTCTGCAACAGATAGCCATATCATTATTGCTGGAAACAGCCCTTTATGTGATCAGATTGCCTGTATTGGTTCTTTGTGTAGTGGAACAATAACTTTTCCAAGTGGGGAAGGAAACCCCAATGCATCTACTAGTTTCCCAGCCATTAATTATGATTGTCTGACAGTAAACCCGGATCCGGTTTGGGTCGCTTTGGAAATAGATAAATCAGGTTATTTATCCATTGATATATCAAATAGTCTAAATGCCGATATTGATTGGATTGTTTGGGGACCCTTCGCTAGTGCTTCTGATATTACTTCGGATTGTACTTCTTCGACAATGGCATTTAGCAGCCCCATAGTCTGTGATTATACAACAGATGGAGCGGGTACCATGGAGGTAGGTAATGTATTAGAAGGAGAATTATATGTAGTCTTAATTACATCATGGAGTACTAATGGAGTAACAGATGTAATGTTGAGTGCTGGAACCAACCACACCGCCTGCGATTTATGTAGTGATGGAATTCAGAATGGAGATGAAACCGGTGTCGATTGTGGAGGAAGTACTTGTGCACCCTGTAATACTTGTCCAGCACCTTCGGCCAATATTTATGTAGATCATTCTGCTACGGGTAATAATGATGGTTCTTCTTGGACGAATGCTTACACCGATTTGCAAGATGCTTTATCCGTTGGGGCAGGAAAAACCATTCATGTAGCAAAAGGAACCTATAAACCCACATCAGGTACATTAAGAGGGGCAACATTTGATTTACCCGAAAATGCAGAACTTTTAGGAGGCTATCCGAATGGGGGAGGGCTAAGGAATGCAGCATCCAATGCAACGGTTCTTTCCGGAGAAATAGATGGGGTGAATGGTCCGGAAGGTAACTCGTATCATGTAGTTAGGGTTAAGGATAAAAATTGCGTTCTTATAGATGGTTTCACCATCAAGCATGGAGGTGCTTTGGATGAAAGTACTTTTGGTAGAGCAAGAGGTGGAGGATTATATGTTACCAATTCGACCCTTGATATTTCAAATACAAAAATCCGATGGAACGAAGCGATTTATGGAGGTGGTTTATTTGCATCCATTTCTTCTACCATAAACATTCTGGATTCTGATTTCCAAAACAACACCGCCGATTATGGAAGTGCCATCTACCATAGTAACCAAACCCATCTCCTTTTGAGAAGGATTAAAGTTTTGAATAATAATTCATTGGTGAGATGTGCCATAGAAGTAAATAATTCATTGAGTACTAGAATGGAGAATTGTTTAGTGGCAAACAACCAGTCGAAGAATGCCAATGGAATTGCTTTAATTGCTACCAATCGGGATCAGACCTTCGAAATGTTCAATTGTACAGTATTAGGCGAATCGCTGGATAAGTATTTATTCACTTTCCAGATTGGGTATAATGATCAGTTGGATGTATTTTTCAATAATAGTATCATAGCGCATCAAAATTTGGCCTTTGCTAAAAATGTGAAAGCATTTAATAATGGTGCATATAATTTCATTCATAAAAGCTGTTATTTCCAAGGAACCAGTGTGATTGGAACAAATATAAATACCATGCTTTCTTCAGTAGCAGGTGATTTATTATTGAACGCAGACTATTCTGTCAATGAATGTTCTCCTGTAGTTGATGCTGGAGACAATTCTCTTGTTGAAGGTTCCTATGATATTGAAAAGAACCTTCGGATCACAAATATTGTGGATTTAGGAGCTTTCGAAAGTCAGACAAATTGTGGAACGACCCGTGAATCAGCATGGTCTCATACATCTACGGCATTATCTGAAAATACAAAAGCACGAAAGGAAAATGAAGTAAATATTTATCCGAATCCAACTAAAAATAGTTTGAATATAGATTGGAATCGGGTACAAGAAAGTGAAGTGATGATATCTATCATCGGATTAGATGGTAAATTAATTCAAACCTATTCTGAAAATCCGGATAATGGTCGTCATATTAAAAGTATAGACCTTTCGAATTTACTGCAGGGTATCTATTTTATAGAAATCATTACCCAAGGAGAGCATACCGTCAAGAAATTTGAAAAACTGTAGAACTGTAGAATGAAAATGCAATAAAAAAGGCATCCTAATCAATTTAGGATGCCTTTTTTATCGGTTAAAAATACCACTATAAATCGCTTAATCCTTCGGGTTCAAGATACCCACCAACTCCTTAACCTCACGCAACGTTTTTCTAGCCGTTTTACGAATGTCATTAGAAGAATCCTTGATTTTATTCTTGAATTTCTTCTTGTCGGAATTGATTTCATCATATCGTTCTCGGATGGGGCGACACAATTCTACCAAACCATCAGCGACTTCCGATTTTAAATCGGAATATCTCAAGGTTCCTTTTTCGTAATCTTCCAAAAGGGTAGTATGAGCTTCCATTCGGCCACTAGCTTCAAGCAAGTCGAATAAATTTTGGACTCCCGGGCTCATGCCCTCAGAATCACCAGTATCAGTAACCGCAGATTTGACTTGTTTCCGAATGCGATTTTCATCACCAAAAATATTTACATAATGTTTTTCACCTAAGCTTTTACTCATTTTCTTCTCTGGATTCGCCAAAGAAAGAATTTTAGTGTTCTTGGTAAATAAAGGTTCTGGATGAGTGAAATATTCCTTATCGAATTGATGATTGAAACGCTGTGCAATATCTCGACTTAACTCTAAGTGTTGCACCTGATCTTTCCCAATTGGCACATAATCTGCATGATAAATCAGAATATCTGCCGCTTGCATCACGGGATAATAAAACAATCCTCCAGAAACGAATGCATCCTTATCTTTATCCTTCAATTGCAAGGCCTTGTCTTTAAATTGAGTCATCAAATTCAATCTGCCATGCGAACAGACATTTCCCAAAATCCAACACAATTCTGCATGTTCCGGAATGAGGGATTGGATGAAAAGATTTTCATCATCAATACCACAAGCCAACAATTGAAAAGCCATTTTCCAAGTGTTTTCCCTCAAGTTTTTGGCTTTGTAGGGCATGGTCATGGTGTGATAATCAACTACTCCGTAAGTACAATCATATTTCTTTTGCAGATCCGCCCAATTTTTCACGGCACCTAGATAATTGCCCAAATGAAGGTCGCCTGTAGGTTGGATACAGGAAAGTACATTTTTCTTTTTCTCACTCATTCTACTATTTTTATCGGATTATAAAGCTGCAATGACAGAAATCTCTACGTTGACATATTTAGGGAGGTTGGCTACCTCAACCAATTCTCTGGCTGGAGCCGTATCCTCATTAAAATATGTAGAGTAAACCCCATTGATGCGGGCATAGTTCCCCATGTCGGATACAAAGACAGAACATTTCAGAACATTTTCAAAACTAATACCTGCACCAAAAAGAATGGCTTTGATATTTTCCATCACTTGTTTCGTTTCCTCCTCAATTGAAGAAGTAATCAATTCTCCCGTTTCCGGTCGGATAGCGATTTGTCCGGAGCAATAGAGTACACCATTATGTTCTATGGCTTGGCTATAGGGTCCAACAGGGTTTGGGGCATTACTGGTATAATGGATTTTTTTCATGGATTCAAATTTTGAAGCAAAAGTAATGAATCTAACGGATTATTCGAATGGATAGACGAAAAGCCCTGCACGATTTTTCATGCAGGGCTTTTCTATTTATATTAAGAAAAGTAAAGAACGGTTTACTCTTCGTCTACTTCGATCGCAGGGATGAGTACTTTGCCTTTATAGTACAAAGCACCATCTACTTCGTAAGCACGGTGACGCAAATGTGGTTCTCCTGTTTCTTTACAAACCTGTACCTGAGGAGGTGTAATCTTTTTATGCGTACGACGCTTCCTTTTTCTTTGCTTCGATATTCTACTCTTAGGATGTGCCATGATATTCTATATTTATGTCGTTTTAATTATTATTATCTAAATCTTTTAAGGCATCTATAAACGGGTTGTTGGCCGGTTCCTCATTTGATTCCTCCTCTTCACCGTCGAGATAATCCAACATGGATTCATCACAAGGAGGTGTTTCTTCTGCTTGGCAATCATACGATTTGATAAGCGGAAGAGAAAGACTGATGAATTCATAAATATATCGTGCTATATTCAATTCATGAGCCTGTGGGTGGATATAAATGACCTCGGCTTCCTCGTCAGTAGATTCACTATACTTGGCCAATATACTATGTTGCCCCTGTATTGGTAAATCAATGTTTGCTAGACACCGATCGCAATCAGTTTTATAAGAGCCGTTTATATGGAACGTTAACTCCATAACATCGGTTCTTTTGTCAAAATCAAGTACAACTCTAAAAGAGCCTTCTTTGATGATGCTATCCTCAAATTCGGCAAAAAAAGAATTATCTACCTGAAATCCAAACTGATGTGTACTGTTTCCCAAACCCCTTATAGGAATTGAGAATTGTTGAAATGTACCCATTTTTAAAGAACTTGCTAATT
>JAHDHJ010000225.1 GCA_020631375.1 Saprospiraceae bacterium
ATTTTATAATCCAGTCTCATTTTTTCTAAATCTATAAAATCATTGATGTAATCCAACTCTTTGTCCAATATTATTTTTTCATTACTCTCATAAAGTGAATATCGGATGAGGTTGGAAAGCTTGGATGTGTAAGCCAGGGCTATTTCTGATTTGTGATAAATTAAGGAATATAAATTGTTCAAACTATTAAAAAGAAAGTGTGGATTGATTTGTGATTTTAAAAAGGAGAGTTCGGACTTTTTATTTTCAATAATTAAATTTTGGTTTTTCCTTTCATTGTATAATGCATAATTGAAAAAGAAATAAATACAACCAATCATAGCATAAGCAGAAGTGAAAAATGAGTTGTCAATTAAATAAAACAAACTGGAAAAGTCTCCCCAATAATTTCCTTTTCCGAAAACATGGAAAATCAATATTTCTTCCAATCCATACCTTAATAATGAAAGACCGATAAACATAGCTGAAAACAACACGATGCTTAGCAAGTATTTTTTCGAAGGGATGGTAAAGTACAAAATCAAATAACTAATTACAGCAGCAAGCATTTCAATGCCAAGGGAACTTAGTTCCAAACATATTCCATGATTACTTTCCACTAAGGAATGGAAAACCTTGCTGATACTTCTAGTTTGATTAATAGGGCCTAATATGTCTCTGTATATGAAATATAGGAAAACCCAGCCTAGTAATTGTGGAATTTTAATTTTCATAAGCCCAAATATACTATCCTTTAAGCAGTCAAACACGAACTAATGTGCTAACACCCAAATATCATCGGTCAACTAAGCAATTCTATCGGTCAATAGATTTTTAGTTCATAAACAGTTGAAAGACAAAATGTAATGGTTTGCAGATTCTACTTTTTCAAGCTTCTAATTGCCCTTAGATTTACCATGCGAATAGAATTTTATCAATTAAAAAATACTGCCATGTCATTACATTTTAGATTTATTATCGTTTTTTTATTCTTTTCCCAAGTGCTAAATGCCCAAACATTTAATGGAATAATATTGGATGAATCCGAAGAAGGGATAGAATGGGCGACTGTCACCTTATTGTCCGCTTCGGATTCTACATTGTTAGATGCTACGAATTCTGATGAATCAGGAAGCTTTACTTTTACTAATATTGAGGAAGAAAAATTTATCATCAATATTAGTTTTATGGGCTATGAAACAATAGAGGAATTATTAGAAAATAAAGGAAATGACCTTGTCACTTTCAAAATGAAAGTCTCTGAAAACATTTTAAATGAAGTCCTTGTAGAAGGAACTCGCCCAAGGACCTATTATAGAAATGGGAAATTGGTTTATGACCTTAATGGGACGAATGGTTTTGCGGATTCGGGAATCGAATTATTAGAAAATGTCCCCTTGGTTAAATTGGACAAGGATGATAATATTCTTTTAAGGGGAAATTTGGTGAAAGTCCTGATAGATGGCAAGGACCTGAACCTGAAAGGAGAAGAATTGAAATCTTATTTGAAGAGCCTGAAATCCGACCAGATTTCTAAAGTTGAAGTCATTACCAACCCATCCTCAAAATGGGAAGCCGAGGGAAGTGGCGGCATGGTAAACATTGTTCTAAAAGAAAGAAAAAAAGGATTCCATAATAATGTAATGACTTATGCTGGATATGGAAAATATGCTAAAATTGGAGCAGGAATATCTACGACTTATTCGAATGCTAGAGTAGGGCTGTCGGCTTCATTTTATCCGAGTTGGAACAAGTCGGAAAACGTATTGACCATAGATCGGGAAAACCTTTCGGATGGAACTCTGCTGACACAGAAAAATGTTTGGACACCAGTTTCAAAATATTTCCCTGCTTCTTTTTCCTTGAATTATAATATTGATGACAATAATTCTATCAGTACTTTTTTTAAGAACGGAATAAGCCATAGTTCGGAAACCAATGAAACTATTTCGGATATGAATAGAGCTGAAATTTCTAATGAATTTGATTTGTTCCAAGAATCTGATGATACTTGGAATAGGAAAACCTATGGGATTAATTATGATTCCAAATTGGATACTCTAGGGGAAATAATTTCCTTAGAATATTTAGGAATTAATGCCTTGAATGATGTTAGTCATTCCCAATCTACAGAAGTCATTGAAAATGGAATACAAAAACATTTTAATATTATTAGTGCAAATAAATACAAGTATAATATCAATAGTCTCAAAATTGATTATTCACAGCCATTAAGTGAAAAAACGCATTTTGAAACAGGAATAAAATATTCTAAGATTAATTCTAAAAGTAAATTGTCATATGATTTTGATGAAAATGCCAAGGAATATATTTTTCTAGAAATCATAGATAATGATTTTACTTATAAAGAAAATATAATGGCAGGATATTTTGATTTTAATTCGAATTGGAATAAAATTTCCTTTAGAGCAGGGTTAAGGACAGAATATACGCTCTTGAATACATTGCTGGAAACAGAAGGAAATTCTGAAGAATATAAAACCAAGTATATTGATTTTTTTCCTAGTACGAATATATCATATCAAATTAATGAAAAGCAAACTTTATCACTTTCTTATAACAGAAGATTAAATAGACCTTATTATAAAAATCTGAATCCTGCGATTGAATTTCTGGATCAATATTCTTATTCAAGAGGAAACCCTTATTTGACTCCGGAATATAGTAATTCATTTGAATTGACTTATCAGAGAGAACCGATAGTTGCCAGTTTATATGCGAATACTGGAAAAGGTACGATTAGCGATGTGGTAAATCAGGATGATTCGAATTCCGTTATTATTTCCTTACCCGATAATCTAACAAAATCCAAAAGAGTCGGATTGGATATAAATACAAACCTTTTATTATTTAAAAAAATAAACTGTGATATGGGAGTGTCCGCATCTTATAACACATCAAAATATTTTCAAGGAAATCTGGAACTGAATCAGGAAGCATATGATGTTAATTTTTCCCTGAACCTAACTTATCCGATAAGCAAACATTTTAAATTTAATGTCAGTGGAGTTTATGGGACTCCATCCCAGTACGGTTTGTATAGAATGAATCAATACTATGGTATTAATTCATACATCAGTTTCAATAAAAACAATATAACGCTAAGTTTAAAGATGTCAGATATACTGAATTCAAGGAATTGGGATTCAAATATTAATTATGGAAACACTAATATCCATTGGTTGAATAAATGGGAAAGTAGGAGAGTATATTTAAGACTGAATTATTCCTTTGGAAACGAAAAGACAAAGAATAAGGGGAAATATAAAAAATCAACTTATTTGGAAGAAGGGAATCGGATTTAATTGCCTGGAAGACTTTGAAAGCTTTTGAAAGCCTTACTCTTGAGTAAGGCTTTTTTTTATTATTTCATCTTCCTTGGATTAATATTTCGTGATTTTATATATTTTTTTTAACTTCATTTCACCATTTGAATGAAAATAGAATATAACCTGACACTTGCCAAGTATTATTTACGAATAAATAATTAGCTAAAGAATGGAACAAACAATCCGATTTTTTCTATTATCAGTTCTTTTCATTGTTCTACTTTCATTGAATAACGGCTTATTATCCCAGCCTTGTAATTGGGCAGTAACATTAACACCGGGAACGCAACAGTGTGAGGATACCAGCACGAATGGGGACATTTTCGATACCAATGATTGCCTCGGTGCTTATGATGGAGGGGACGATTATCTTTTTGAAATAACAGTCCCGGCGGGAAATAATGGAGAAGCACTAAAACTAGAACTTACATCAGCAGCTACTTGGACAGGTATCGCGATTTCAGATGGTTGCCCAGAGCAAGCGGGAGAGGTTTGTTTGGGCGATGCGACCTCTTCAAGTGGAAATGAATCCTTTACTTCTTCGGCGCTAACAGGAGGGGACACATATTATATACACATTTCTACCAATCCGGCTCCACAATCAGCAGCTTTCTGTTTGGATTCCGAATTTGTAATAGCTCCCACAGCTCCTGCCAATGATGATTGTGGTAATGCAATATCACTCACCGTACATCCGGATCAAAATTGTGTGACCCCTACATCAGGCACCTTGGAATTAGCAAGCGATTCTGGTGAATCCACTACTTGTACAGGAACAGAAGATGATGATGTTTGGTATTCCTTTGTCGCTACGGGAACTGCCCATATTATTGATGTGAGTAATATTGTAGGCAATACAACGGATATGGCTTATGGTATTTTCGACGGAAATTGCGGGAGTCTCAACAACTTAGGCTGTACGGATGCTAATAACGGATTTTCAATCAATGGCCTAACGGCAGGAGATACTTATTATGTACAAGTCTATTCTTGGGGAACATCAGATGCAAATACAACATTCGATATTTGTATCCTTTCACCACCCCCACCACCCGGAAATGATGAATGTGCTGATGCAACGTCACTCATAGTACATCCGGACCAGAATTGTGTGACACCTACTTCAGGGACAGTCTATTCCGCAACGGATTCCGGTGAAGATTCTTGTGGAGGAACTGAGGACGATGATGTCTGGTATTCATTCGTAGCAACCGGACCCGTCCATATCATTGAAATCACGAATATTTCCGGTTCTACTACGGACATGGCATATGGGATTTTTGAAGGGAATTGTAATAACCCGACTAATCTAGAGTGTACAGATACTAATGGAGGATTGACGGTAACAGGGTTGACAGCTGGGAATACTTATTATGTCCAAGCCTATTCTTGGAGTGGCACGGCACAGACTACAAGTTTTGATATTTGCATACTTACGCCACCGCCACCGCCACCCAATGATGATTGTCCTGATGCGGTAGCATTGACGGTTTATCCGGACAATAATTGCATTTCTCCTACAGCTGGCACAGTGTATTCCGCAACGGATTCCGGTGAATCCACTACTTGTGCAGGAACAGAGGATGATGATGTTTGGTATTCTTTCGTAGCCACGGGTACTACCCACATTATTCAGATTGACAATATCAATGGTTCTACTACTGATATGGCATATGGGGTTTTTGAAGGTACTTGTGGAGGACTTAACAATCTGGCTTGTACAGATACTAATGCAGGATTGACGGTGACTGGATTGGCTGCTGGGAATACTTATTATGTCCAAGCCTATTCTTGGAGTAGTACGGTACAGACTACAAGTTTTGAAATTTGCATTCTTACGCCGCCGCCGCCGCCACCGAATGATGAATGTGATGATGCAATATCCCTGACGGTTTATGGAGAGACTTGTGGTTCACCTACGTTTGGAACAGTATATTCCGCCACGGATTCCGGTGAAGACTCCTGTGCTGGAACAGAGGATGATGATGTTTGGTATTCTTTTGTTGCTACGGCTTCCACACATCAGATACAAGTGACGGACATTGCTGGTTCTACTACAGATATGGCATATGGTATTTTTACAACAAGTAATTGTAATTCGTTCACGAATATTACTTGTACAGATAATAATGGGGGATTGACATATTCTAATTTTGTACCGGGAACGACCTATTATGTACAAGCCTATTCTTACAGTTCTTCAGCCCAAACCACTTCTTTTGAGATATGTATATTGACTCCGCCTCCGCCATCGGATTGTAACGTAAGTTCTGATTTTACACAGTTTTGCCCGGAAGTTCCCATAGTTTATCCTGCGACTACCAATGAAGCAGATGCTTCAGACACGAACCCCGGAAATGATTACGACTGTCTTGGTTCTTCTCCGAATCCAGCTTGGTATTATATAGAAGTCACAGGTGATGGTACATTGGAAATAGATTTTTCCAATTCTGCGAACGTGGATATTGATTGGATAATGTATGGTCCTTTTCCAGATTTTCCTACTGCACAAGGCGAATGTGAAAGTTATGGTGATGGGGCTTCAGGTGGAAATATAAATGGATGCAGCTATACTACGGATCCCTCGGGTACACTGACCACAACTGCAACTGCAGGTGATGTCTTTGTTTTATTGGTAACGAATTTTTCAAATTCCCCAACGAACATTACTCTGGAAGCCGGAGCTGGTCATACGGCATCCACAAGTTGTGCCATTGATCCTTGCCCTTATCCTTTAGGTTTTTATAGGCAGTGATACCCTTTCTTTTTTTAATCATTCATAAGTTTTTATCCCCTTGTTTATATTGCTGTTTAACAGCAATATAAACAAGCAGGTATTCCTTGATAGAATATCAGAACTATTAAGAATCTTCGGTGAACTGTACAAAACAATCGGTGAAAGGAATAATGCCCGGGATTATATTCAAAGACATGAAATAGCTGTTGGCAGATTCTAGTTGTCATCAGTATGAATGAGGAGTTAAATTTGGATTGTAATTAATTATTTCTCATTTAAAAATTTTGATGTCATGAAAAATCTAATCTTATTATTTATAACATTAACCATTAGTTTCCAAGTTATTGCACAAGAAAACCAAAAGGAAGTGTTCATCATAGGAACAATGCACCAAGTGCCAAAATATTTGAAAAAAAGCTATAAGCCCCTATTCAAAATAGCAAAGGAATATGCACCCCAAACCATTTATGTTGAAACTCCCAGAGCCGAAGATTCTGTAAGTATTACTAACTTGGACAAAAAATTTATAGAATATTCAGACTCTTTGAAACGAATTTTTCCATGGGATGAAGAAAAATTCAATCAATTAATTGTAACCGATATTGACAAGCTGGACGTCAAAGATTTCAAATACCTGATGAATTGCTTTATCATCAAAAGGGATATTGCCAATTTCTGGTATTATGCATATTTAGCCCGTTATGGAGCTCAAGGTGCTAAGAAATCATTAGGCCATGAAAATTATGACATTTCCCGTAAACTGGCTGTTCATTTGAATTTTAATAAAATTCATTCAATGGATGACCAGACTTATCGCAAGGAATATTTTCAAGCTTGGAAATCAGCAAATAAATTAGGAAAAGAAAACGGTGATGCCAAGTACCTAAGAAAACTACTTAGGAAAGATGTGCTCAGAAGTATAATGCCCGGTATGTTCGGGAAATTTGGAATGTATTCCAATAGATTGAAAGCAATGGAAAGAATGCACCAAATCAATTCA
>JAHDHJ010000007.1 GCA_020631375.1 Saprospiraceae bacterium
ATTATTAATTTTATCAGAAACTAATTGCATAAATCTTTAATACATAATCCAGTTAATTATTAAAGCACTTTTGCTGAGAATTTTAGCATTGGGGAGTAACTGTACTTTTTATTTTACAGTTGTTATCTAGAGTTTTGTGATTAGCGAAAGTGCTTTTTTTCAAGAAAAAAATATTTTTCCATTAACAAATAAAATTGCTTTTTTGTAAAATAAATTAAGGTTGGTCTCTCTTTTTGGAAAAAGTGATTGTTAAGGAATAAAAAGAAGAGCCACTTATTATTCGGAAAACTCATACATGTAAACATTTGGAGGGTTAATTCAATTGCGTATAAGTATGATTACTAAAAAAACTGCCATTATTAACTATGATATTTCCAATTTTTCATAGAATATCCTTTTCTTTGATTACAGACTAGATATTATTACGAATTGTTTTTTATGAAAGGGGAATTAGGGGTTTTGAAAATATACAAGGCATTTTTAAAAAAGCCATAGCCCTAGCTATGTTTGAGAAAAATAACAATTAACCACGTCTTTATCGAGGAAGTAGGTTTTTAAAAGGTCAATTTTCCTATAGTCAATGATTTGCAATAAAGTCTACTATAATTTTTATAATTTTATTCAATATGGATAGCAATTACTATAGACTTTGCGGATTTATCCGCAACTTAACTTAAGAGTTGCTTTTTAACACAAGATATCTAAATAATACTTGAATATGGGAAAGAAAATCTTAGTTGTATTAGCGGGAATAGTAATATCCGCGATAGTAATAGGAGTTATTGAATTTATAGGCCATCAAGTTTTTCCTCCTCCAGCGGATTTGGATATTACAAATAAGGAAATGATGGCAGATTTTATAGCAAATCTTCCTTTAGGGGCATTATTGTTTGTAGTGGGTGCTTGGTTAATCGGACCATTGGTGGGGTCTTTTATAGCATGTAAGTTCATGCCAGAAGAATGGAGGCACATTGCGATAGGAATCGGTGTGGCAATAGCTATTTTTACCGTAATGAATATAATGATGTTTCCACATCCTCTTTGGATGACTGTGGTAGGGGCTTTATTTCCTTTACCCATGGCTTATTTGGGTGGAATGCTAGCAGTAGGGAAAGCCAATAAGGGAACTTGAAGTAATTTTTATTTGTAAACAAAAAACCGTTGCATTGGATAGTTGAAAGCTAAACCGATTAGGATTGAAGTAATGAATTTAGCTATCATCAGATTTTTGATCTGCAATATTTCTACAAAAAATGCTACTCCTGCGGTATTGAGGATGATACTGCCTATGGCTGTTATCAAAAATTTGAGCCCTTGGTGGGATAATTTGCCATCCGTACTCATAAACGCCCAGTGTCGCCCAAGGAAGAACGCGGTTATCGCTCCTGCTGTTGCTGCAATTGCGGTAGCATAGGGATAGAAGACACCTAATATATAATGAGTGAACATCAATGTGAGATAATCCACTGATGTGGCAAGAAATGCACTGATATTGTAGCGGATAAAAGACTTTTTAGTAGAAATCTTTTCTTCCGTTTTATTTTGTGTATTGTTTTTCTTGCTCAAAATTATCCTAGAATTGTTTTGAGAACTCCGGAATAAACAATGATTTGGAGAATGATATTCGCATAAATACCTGCTACGACATCATCAAACATAACGCCATATCCTCCTTTCCAAGATTCGAAATACTTTATTCCCAATGGTTTTAGAATATCAAAGAACCTAAATAGAATGAATGCCAAAATCAAGTTGGTCCAAGTCATGGGAATGAATAGACAGCTAATCCATAAACCTATGGTTTCGTCCATGACTATTTTTCCAGGGTCATGACCCCATTCGCTTTCCAATTCATTGGTACTCCAAATACCCAATAAGAGGAATATTATAGTCAGTATGATTAAAATGATATTCAAATTCATGGGACTGACATTAATCCATCCGCTTAATGATAATATCCAAACAATGATACATCCGAAAATAGCTCCGAATGTACCCGGTGCAACCGGAGCGAAACCGAAACCAAAACTGGTGGCTATTATTTTTGCTATTTCTTTCATGGAAAAAGGGTAGTGGTAGTCTAGTATTGCTTAATTAATTTAGGCATAAAAAAACCTCCTAGAATTTCTAGGAGGTTTTTTTATATTATGGATGATTATTCCTCATAATAATCCAAACCCAAGTGAGTGATTAAATCCTCTCCGCTGATATGTCGAAGTGTATTTTCTAACTTCTCCAATTGTTTGAATAAATCATGTTGTGGATATAAGTCCTTTTTGGTTTGTGGCGATTTCAAGTAGAAAGACAACCATTCTTGGATGCCACCCATACCTGAACGTTTAGCCAAATCAAGGAATAAAGCCAAATCCAAAACCAAAGGAGCAGCCAAGATGGAATCCCTACAAAGGAAATCCACTTTGATTTGCATTGGGTAATCCAACCAACCTTTGATATCGATATTGTCCCAACCTTCCTTATTGTCTCCACGTGGTGGGTAATAGTTGATTCTTACCTTATGGTAGAGATCCCCATATAATTCAGGATGTAATTCAGGTTCCAGGATTTGTTCCAAAACACTGAGTTTTGATACTTCCTTAGTTTTGAAATTATCCGGATCGTCCAATACTTCCCCATCCCTGTTTCCTAGGATATTGGTAGAGAACCAACCTTCTATTCCTAGCATTCTGGCTTTCATTCCAGGAGCTATAATCGTCTTGATCAGTGTTTGTCCTGTTTTGAAATCCTTACCTGCTATTGGCGTTTGTGTTTGCTTGGCTAATTCCACCATTGCAGGAACATCACATGATAGGTTAGGAGCGCCATTGGCATAAGCCACACCGGTTTTGACAGCTGCATAAGCATAAATCATACTTGGTGCAATGTCATGGTGGTTATTTCTTAAACCCTCTTCGAGATTAGCTACGGTTTGGTGTACTTCAGATTCTTCTATATAGATTTCAGTAGATCCACACCAGACCATGACCACTCTATCACAACCATTTTCTTTCTTGAAGTTTTCAATATCCTGCATGACCATTTCAGCCAACTGCATTTTATTGTCAGCTTCCTTGACATTAGGCCCATCCAATTTCTTGACATATTTTCTATCGAAAACAGCCTTCATTGGTTTTATAGCTTGCAATTCCTCTTTAATGCTATCTAAAAGATTTTTATCCAATACATTAGCATGGATAGCTGCTTCATAAACATTATCTTCAAATAAATCCCATCCTCCGAAAACTACATCTTCCAAAGGAGCGATATCTACCAATTCCTTAATAAGTGGTTTCTTCTTATCTGTTCTTTTACCTACTCTAATGGTTCCCATTTGAGTAAGAGAGCCGATTGGATTAGACAAGCCTCTTCTGACAGCTACGCATCCTGCAATGAATGTAGTGGCAACAGCTCCCATTCCCGGAAGTAATATGCCTAGTTTACCTTTGTGGGGTTGTACAGTTGGTTTATCAGCCATTTTTATTTTTTAATATTTTGATTAGAATTCTGTTTGATTAACATATAACGAAAGTGAATAGCAAAATGATTGCTGTCATATCCGTTTATTTTTAATTTAGTGCAAATATATTCACTTTGTTTGGGCTTCCAATTGTTCTTTGGAAAATTTTAATCTTCTAAGGGCTGTTAGGTTCGCCCAAATCGCCAAAATGAAGATGGGACCACTGAAAATAGTAATGGTTTGGAATTTCGGAAGCGGCGGATAATTCAAGTCAAAATAAACGCTATTTCCAAAAAATCCTGAAACCAGACCGCATATTACAGCCGAAACGCCTACAATAAGTATCCTTTCCGGCCTTTGCATAATACCTACACTACAATCCACTCCTAACCCTTCCGCCCTAGCTCTGGTATAGCTGACCATTATAGAACCAATCATGGCAACGAATGCAGCGATAGAGCCTATGAAATAGTGATGGGCTACAAGGTAGTAACAAATTCCCAGGAACATAATGAGTTCACTATACCTATCAAGTACGGAATCGAACAATGCCCCATATGTAGATGCTGATTTGCCAACTCTTGCCAAACGTCCGTCCACCATATCCATGAGTCCGGCAATGAGGATGATTGCTCCAGCATATCCAATAGTGGAATGATCGGAACGATCCCCAAATTCTGCACCAAGGATGAAAATTATTGTTGCTAGAAGATTAAGAATAAATCCGAGGAAAGTTATCATATTGGGCGTTATGCCCAATTTAATTAAGAGATTAATTAAAGGGTTGATGAGATTATAAATGAGTTCTTGTCCGCTTCGCTTCCAGTCCATCAGGCAAAGTTAAAATAGGTTTAAGTTTATTTTAATAAAATACTATGAAATTCATGATAATTATGCTTTTAATTCGTTTTTATTTTACAAATTACTTGGAATTGTCTGATAAAACCGATTTTACTTCTTCATAATTTCATGCCCCATTTTATCTCGTTTGGTTTTTAGATAAAATTCATTGTGGATATTAGGGGGAATTTCTATGGCTATATTTTCCACGATTTCCAATCCGTATCCAATTAAACCTATCCGTTTCTTCGGATTGTTGCTCAATAGTTTGATTTTAGAAATATTGAGATCACGTAAAATTTGTGCACCTATGCCATAATCTCTCTGATCCATTTTGAAACCTAATTTCTGATTGGCTTCATAGGTATCATATCCTTGTTCTTGGAGTTTGTAGGCCTTGAGTTTGTTCAATAAACCTATTCCTCGCCCCTCTTGCCTCATATATAAAACCAAACCGGCACCTTCTTCATCGATTCTTTTCATTGCAGCATGCAATTGTGGCCCACAATCACATCTCAAAGAACCAAGTATATCTCCGGTTTCACATGAGGAATGGACTCTGACCAATACTGGGTCGCCGGGATTCCAATCTCCTTTTTTCAAGGCAAGATGGGTATCTCCGCTAGTCAGGTCGGTATAAGCAATCAATTCAAACTCGCCCCATTGTGTAGGCATTTTTATAGCGGTTTCCCTTTCTATAAGCCTTTCGTTATTCATTCTATATGCTACCAAATCCTTTATGGAGATAATCTTAAGGTTGAATTTCTCAGCCACTAGAAGTAAATCCGGCAAACGTGCCATAGTACCATCTTCATTCAATATCTCAATAAGGGCAGCAGCAGGGTAGTGTCCTGCCATTTTTGCCAAATCTATGGCTGCTTCCGTATGTCCCGTTCTTCTGAGTACTCCTCCTTCTTTGGCAATTAAGGGGTGTAAATGTCCCGGTCTGCCATAATCGCTTGCAGTAGTATCCGGACGTGCCAAAGCTTTTATTCCACTCGACCTATCGAATGCGGAGATTCCGGTGGTACATCCGGGTCCTTTATAATCAATGGAAATCGTGAAAGCGGTTTTATGAAGATCCGTATTGTTCTTTACCATTAATGGCAATCCTAATTCTGTCGCTCTTTCCTGAGTGATGGGAGTGCATAATTGCCCTTTTCCTTGGGTAATCATAAAATTGACCAATTCAGGGGTCATGCTTTCTGCGGAAGCAATGAAATCACCTTCATTTTCTCGGTCTTCATCATCTACTACGATGACTAATCTTCCTGCTTTGATTTCTTCAATCGCTTCAGGGATAGTGTTGAGTTTAATCGGGGCGTTGTGTTGGTTGCCAGACATTGCTTTTAATTCCTTTTAAATAATTGATGAAACCTTGCAATAAGGCAATATTCATCATGAAAAAATACCTGATAGATCGAAAAAGACCTATGTTGATATTGAAAGATTGTAAAATCAGGTCAAATATCGGAATAATCATTATCAATACCACTTGAAATACTAACAAAATGATATAGAATAAGTTGCCATCTAAGCTTAGAATAACATTGGCAGTGAAAGAAAATAGGATAAAGAAAGGACCTAGCCAGCGTAATGCCTTATGGGATAAGAAGTTGAATGCGATATATCCTTTGCTGGGAAGCAAGAGATGTTTGTAAGTAGAGAGGTTTTGAAAATTCCCTGCGGAAATTCTTGATTTTCTTCTGTACTCTTCTTTTATATGGTGTGAAACGGATTCTTTGCAAATGGCTTCTAATTCGTTAATGGCATTCTTTCCTTGATCCAGAACATTCATTGCCAAGAAAAAATCATCTACGAGATAATTTTCCGGTACAGGAATAAAGAGATCTGAACGCAAGGCATAACAACCGCCGAATGGGCCCATCATTTTTCCTGAAATAATACTTTCCTGATGTTTCAATTGGACTTCTCTGGAAATATAAATGTCTTCCGATTTTGAAATACCTTCTTTTTTCATTCCCGTATGCATCATATTGGAGTCAACGAGTCCTATTTTCTCATTTTTAAAATGCTTGGCTAAATGGAAAATCGTTGACTGGCTTAAAATAACACTGGCATCGGTAATGACGAAAATATGCTCACTTCCTTTTTTATTTTTTATGATGGCTTTTTCCGCCAATTGATTAATAACGCCGGGTTTTCCTTGTCGGTTTAGGAATGGAATGAAATGGAAATTACTAAGCTTATTTTTATTGACGAAATCGGAAACTATGGAATTGGTATTGTCAGAAGAATTATCGGAACCGATATAAAAATCAATTTTATTTTTTGGATATTTTTGAAGGAAAAATGATTTTATTTTTTCTTCAATTATTTTTTCTTCATTAAATAAAGACATTAAAACAGAGACATTAGGGAGTTCATTTTCTTCTTGATGGATAATTTGGTTTGTCTTTTTATTTTTTGATAATAATTTTAAAATAAATGGGAAAATAAAATAACTGTAAACCAAGGAGAATACACTGGCCCCAAAAATGAATAGCAAAAAGATATTGGAGATTTCTTCCATTTATTCTGCTTTTGTTTTTTGACTGATTTCTTCCATTTTATTTTTTAATTTTAATGCAATATTTATTTCATCAAATTGTTCTAAAATAAAGTTTTCTGCATTTTTCCCTATTTCCAATATCTGCGATTTATTTTTTTTACAATAATCAATTGCTTGGATATATTCTTCGATTCCATCAGCGATGAGTACTTCTTTTTTTTCTTTGGCAGAAATGCCTTCCAAACCCAATGTCGAGGTAATAACAACCCGTCCCAAGGCCATGCCCTCTAGGATTTTTACCCGCATTCCGCTACCGGATTTCAAGGGGACTACCATGATAGGATGGTCATTGATAAATGATTTTGCATCATCGACTTCTCCGTGGACAAATATATTTTTCTTTTTTAAATCCAAAATTTCTTTTGGTGTATTTCTTCCGGCGATGTGGAATTCTATTTCTGGGTGTGCTTCTGATATTTTATCCCAAATATGATTGATAAACCAATTCAGTCCCTCAAGATTGGGTCGCCAATCCAATGAGCCGATGAATGAAATGGAAATGTTATTTTCAAAAACTTTATAATTAGGAATGTAATCTTTTTTTCCTATTCCGATAGGAATATAAATAGCAGGTTTTTTCAAACCTAAATTCTTATACCTATTCAAATCTTTTTCTGAAATAGCAGCAA
Organism: Saprospiraceae bacterium; assembly: GCA_020631375.1. Taxonomy (GTDB): domain Bacteria; phylum Bacteroidota; class Bacteroidia; order Chitinophagales; family Saprospiraceae; genus JAHDCE01. The sequence continues at coordinate 7,496 of JAHDHJ010000007.1, forward strand.
ATAAATCATACTGATTCATCTGTTTTATTTCAAATCCTTTTAATCTTTTTGCCAATAAGGATAAATACCATTTCTTAGGAAAGAAACCAGTGTTCTGAGTTATTCTTTCCCAAATTTCAAATTCCACATTATGCGAACGCATAAGAATTTTTGCATTGGAATATTTTCTGATAATGGGAATATAAGCCGCTAGAACCAAGGTCTCTAATTGGACGAAATCAAATTCTTTTCCCGAAAGTATTTCTATCAATTTATTGGAAAAAGCTTCTGAAATAAAACGACTGATATGAAAAGATTCTTTGGAGAAAATATTGAGAATAGCATCCTTGATATAAATATTATTATCTACATCTACGAGTTCTATAAAAGAATAATGATTGGATTGTTCGGGAAAGGAATTTTCCTCAAACCGATGCCTTGAAGTATTCATGGATAATAATCCAATCTCACAAGCTACCTCTTTCAGTGATTTGCTCAAGTGCATGACTGCTAATGATTCGCCATCTTTAGCAGGGTAGGGAAATTTTTTGCACAATTGTAGTATTCTCATCAGAGCATTCTTTGTGCAAAATTAGTATTATATTCCTTATTAAAATAAAAAAACGACAACAACGTCTCAGACGTGTTGCCGTTAAGTACACTCTTTAAAGAGCATACCCCCCTTATTCTTTCATTGCCACTCTATATTCTGTCGGGTCATGTTTCTTTACTTTCCAGTAATTATAGTCGGAAACCATCCTATCCAAATTCTTTAATTTGAAATCTTTTTCTCCTATTTTGGATTTTAGGGCAGTATAGTCCTTGAACAATTTGCTAGATATAGTCTTGAAATTTTCATCATTTACCTTAGTGAAATTACCTTTATCATCTTCTATGAAAAATGAATATTCATATGGATTTTTCACATTATTCCTTATTTCTACATAGAAACAGAACAGCGAATAATGTCCTTCGCTTACTTCCTTATGCATGAATACTGTTGTTGGTCCGAAAAGGCGGGAGGGTCTATCTGCCTTTCGGGTTTCATAATGTACCCATCTCTTTTCTGTTTTTCCGACACAATCCGCTACAGTTTCTTCATAGGAATATGCTTTGAGTTGTGTAGGCTTATAAGTTTCTTTTTTACCGGATCCCCTTTTAATGAATTTAATTTGTACCTGATTGTTAGCCCAATCGCTGAGGATGATTTGACCGCTGATTTTTTTACCACTATTGTCAATAATATAGCCGGGTAATTTATCTCCTTTTTTGCTCTGTGCATTTAATGTTGTTGCCAAACCAATTAAGGCAAAAGAAATGAGAGTGATTAATCTTTTCATGGTATTGTAAATTTTGATTTTGATAAAGAATTAAATTCGGTTAACAATTCAAATATGCAATAATGAACGAAAAGACAAATTTTCAGAGCTGGTGTTTTGTGACAGGATTTTATAGTTCAGGGTAATTTTATATATGTATCCTTAGTGAAACACCTATATATTAGGTAGAATGACTGCTAAGGCTAAAAGCGTTTGGTCTAAGTGTTTTTAGTGACAAAAAAATGGGAATATGGAAGTTCTTTTGATTTAAGAAGCCCATATGATTTCTAGAACCTCTTCCAAATCCGGATGTAGGCTTCTTCTGACTGGACAACCATGAGCAGCCCTTTCCAGAAGCATTTTTTCCTTATCCGTGAATGGTTTATCCGGCATATGGATTTTTACTTCGATTTTAGCAATTCTCCTTGGGTTAGAAGCCATGATTTTAGTGGCTTCCGCTCTTGCTCCCTCCATGTCTATCCCCTTGTCCATAGCCTTAATGCCCATGATGGATAACATACAACTTGCCAATCCTGTAGCGATAAGATCAGTGGGTGAGAAAGCCTCACCTTTTCCTCTGTTATCAGTAGGGGCATCAGTGATCAAGCGATTTCCTGATTTGATATGAGTAGCCTCTGTTCTTAAGCTTCCCTTGTATATGATTTCTGCAGTCATGATTTTTTTAATTTACATCAAAATTAATAAAAGATTCCTACCAAATATCAATGTATTCACATTACTTTTACCGGAGTAAACCAAACCAAACCAATTCATGCCAAAAATCCTATTAACAGGTGCCGGAGGACAATTAGGTTCTGTCCTGATTCCGTACCTTAGGGAAAAATATGGTATTGAGAATGTCATAGCTACAGATCTCAAACCATTGAAAAATGCTTCTGGGCCGTCAGACGTTTTAGATGTATTGGATTATGAGGGAGTAAAATCCATAATCCAAAAGTATGAAATAGACCAAATCTATCATTTGGCTGCCATCCTTTCTGCCAAAGGAGAACAGGATCCACGTTTTACATGGAAAGTGAATATGGATGGTTTATTGAATATTCTTGAAATTTCAAGAGAACTAGGAATAGAAAAAGTTTTTAATCCTAGTTCGATAGCGGTTTTTGGTTCAAAAACGCAAAAGGAAAATACTCCACAAAATCCTATTCTCATTCCTGAAACAATTTATGGAATGAGTAAGGAAGCAGGAGAAAATTGGACGAATTATTACTATCAGAAATATGGATTGGATGTGAGGTCCATACGCTATCCGGGATTGATTGGTTATAATTCCTTACCCGGTGGAGGAACGACGGATTATGCAGTTGAAATTTTTCACGATGCGATTAATAAGGGGAAATATACTTGTTTCCTTAATTCGGATACTGTTTTGCCAATGATGTATATGCAGGATGCGATGCGGGCAACTGTCGAACTCATGGAGGCGCCCATTGAGGATATAAAAATAAGGACGAGTTATAATTTGGCTGCAATGAGTTTTTCCCCGGAACAGATTTTTTTAGAAATCAAAAAGTATCTTCCAAAATTCAAAATCAAATACAAAGCTGATTTTAGGGATGAAATAGCAAAATCCTGGGTGGAAAGTGTGGATGATTCGGCAGCAAGGAAGGATTGGGGTTGGAAAGAAACTTATGATTTGCCCAGAATGGTAAAAGATATGATTTATAATTTAAGGATAGAACCCCATTCTTCCAGTGATTGAAACATCATTCCTAAGGAAGAGGTGTTGTGGGAAAATAAAAACTATTAAAATCAAATAACATGTTCGATAAAGTAAGGTCATCCATACAAGGAGAATTAAATGAGATTAGAGAAGCGGGTTTGTTCAAAGAAGAAAGAATAATCGTGAGTCCCCAATCTGCTGAAATCAAAACGGATAAGGGTTTGGAAGTCCTGAATTTTTGTGCGAATAATTATCTGGGCTTGTCCTCACATCCGGAAGTAATAGAAGCTGCCAAAGCAACGATAGATACACATGGTTTTGGTTTGTCTTCTGTTCGTTTCATTTGCGGAACACAAGATATTCATAAGGAATTGGAAGAAAAGATTTCTACATTCCTAGGAATGGAAGATACTATTTTATACGCAGCTGCATTTGATGCCAACGGAGGTGTTTTCGAACCTTTGTTAACTAAGGAGGATGCGATTATTTCTGATGAATTGAACCACGCTTCCATCATAGATGGAATCAGGTTGTGCAAAGCGGAACGTTACAGATACAAGCACAACAATATGGAAGACTTGGAAGCACAATTGAAAGCTGCCCAAGGTGCAAGGCGAAGAATGATTGCGACGGATGGCTCCTTTTCTATGGATGGAACTATAGCCCAACTGGATAAGATTTGCGACCTTGCAGATAAATATGATGCAATGATCATGGTGGACGAATGCCATTCGACCGGTTTTTTGGGGAAAACGGGTAGGGGAGTACATGAGTACAGAAATGTAATGGGTAGGATTGACATCATAACGGGTACTTTAGGAAAGGCATTAGGTGGTGCATCAGGTGGATTTACTGCAGCAAGAAAGGAAATCGTGGATATGTTGAGACAAAAATCCCGCCCATATTTATTTTCCAATACAGTAGCTCCCGCTATTGTAGGAGCATCTATAAAAGTATTGGATATTCTTTCTTCTTCTACGGCTTTGAGGGATAAATTGGAAGAAAATACCCGGTTTTTCAGAACTGAAATGACCCAAGCAGGTTTTGATATAGTTCCGGGAGAACATCCGATAGTTCCGATTATGTTATATGATGCACCTTTGGCGCAGGAGTTTGCAGCTCGTTTATTATCCGAGGGCATTTATGTTATCGGTTTCTTTTATCCGGTAGTTCCCAAAGGGAAAGCAAGAATCAGGGTCCAAATGTCTGCCGGACATGAAAGGAAACATTTGGTGAAAGCAGTGGCTGCATTCACTAAAATTGGAAAAGAATTGGGGGTGGTAAAATAGAAGATTGGATAATCCGAAAATAAGAAACCCATTTTTTGCTAATTACAAAAAATGGGTTTCTTTATTGAATAATTGGAAAAGTCTAATTCGCTTTTTCAGACATGAATTTAATTCTCATCAACCTGATTTCATCCAAACTGATATCATCTTCCGCTAGTTCTTTCAATGCGACTTCCACTTCATCCGTTTCTGATTCCATGAAATAATCCATAATGTCGTCCTGCGAATATTCATCAATATTTTCTTCAATATAATAATCAATATTTACCCTGGTTCCGGAATCGACGATCATGTCCAGTTCGTCCATAAGGTCTTCCATTGAAATGCTATTTTGGACAGCCAATTCATGGAGAGGCATTTTCTTATCAACACCTTGGATAATGGCAACTTTGGTTTTGGATTTATTGGCGACTTGCTTCATTACAAAATCCGTAGGGCGGATAATATCATTGTCCTCTACATACTCAGCAATCAAATCCAGGAAAGGTCTGGCGAATTTCATGGCCTTTCCTTTACTCACCCCACTGATATTTGCCATTTCGTCCATAGTAATAGGGTAAATGGTAGCCATTTCTTGTAATGAGTTTTCCTTGAAGACCACATAAGGAGGTACGTTTTTCCTCATGGCTTCTTTTTGGCGTAAAGCCATCATCATTTTCAATAGTTGTGGATCTAACGCCGCACTCTTACTGGAAACCGGGGTGGTATCAACTATTTTGTCATAATTATGATTAATGGCAATTTTGAATGAAGTCGGGTTTTTCAAATAAGCCTTACCCTTTTCAGTCAGTCCCAAAAGACCATATTTCTCAATATTCTTTTTTAGAAGCCCTTGTAAAAGTGCTTGCCTGAAAATAGTATTCCAGAAAGTCTTATCCTTTTCCGCACCACAGCCCAAAAGTTCATGATTCAATGTTCCGAAAGCTTGGTTTTTAGTTCCGAGCATAAAATCAACCAATACTTTGGAAGTATGGTTCGTACTAAGGACATCAATTACATTCAAGCCTTTGCTCAGCTCTTCCTGTACCTCTATTTTTTCTTTGGGATGGCGGCAATTGTCACACATCTTATTGCAATTGCTATCCTCATAAACCTCTCCGAAATAATGTAAAAGGAATTTTCTTCTACAAGCAGTCGTTTCGGAATAAGCAGAGATTTCGTGCATCAACAATGCTCCCATTTCCCTTTCCGCCAAAGGTTTGTCCCTAAGGAATTTTTCTAATTTTTGAATATCTTTGGGTGCGTAGAATGCAATGCAATTGCCTTCCAAACCATCCCTTCCGGCACGACCGGTTTCTTGATAATAATTTTCTATGCTTTTAGGAATATCATAATGAATGACAAAACGTACATCCGGCTTGTCAATCCCCATTCCGAAAGCGATTGTTGCGACAATGACATCCACTTGTTCCATGAGGAAATCATCTTGTGATTTACTTCTGGTTTTGGGATCTAATCCAGCATGATAAGGAGAAGCTTTGATTCCATTTACATTCAATACTTTGGCAATTTCCTCAGTCGCTTTTCTGCTTTGTACATAAATGATTCCCGACTTTCCATCCATTCCCTTAATGATTTGTACCATCTGGCGGATGACATTTTCCTTTTTTCCCTTAGGTCGGACTTCATAATATAAATTATCCCTATTAAATGAGGATATATATATGTTATCATCATTCATGCTTAGGTTCTTCAGAATATCTTGCTGAACCTTGGGAGTGGCGGTTGCTGTTAATGCCATTAGGGGGATTTCTCGCCCAATGACATTTATCATTTCCCTTATCTTCCGATATTCGGGGCGGAAATCATGTCCCCATTCGGATATGCAATGTGCTTCGTCAATTGCAATAAGCGATATATTGACTTCGCTAAAAAAATCCAGGTTTTCCTGTTTGGTTAATGTTTCCGGAGCGACATAAATCATTTTTGTCTTTCCTGAAACAATATCTTCCTTTACCTTTTTTGCTTGGTTTTTAGTAAGGGAAGAATTGAGGAAATGTGCGATTTCGTCTCCCTCGCTATATCCCCTTATGGCATCTACCTGGTTTTTCATCAATGCGATGAGTGGGGAAATGATGATGGCAGTTCCTTCCATCATCAAGGCTGGTAATTGGTAACAAAGGGATTTTCCTCCCCCCGTAGGCATGATGACAAAAGTATCCTTACCTTCTAAAACACTGGTGACAATTTTTTCTTGAGTCCCTTTGAAACTGTCAAATCCAAAGTATCGTGCTAAAGCACCGTGCAAATCTTGCGTTATGGCTCCCATTAAATTATATTCTTTGATATTATTATGTCTTAAAAATAAGAAAACTATTCTAAGACCCTATCTTTTTCTAAATTGAAAATTAATAAATTAGTTTCTCTATTCTTGTTTAAGTATGTATCAATTGCTTTGCTTTGTATTAAATTACAAAGAAAATTTGAAAAGGGGCTAATAAATTGTAATATATCCTTTTCTCCATATTCAAAAATAATATTTTTTACGTGAAATCAAACATTAAAATTATAGAATCCGCAAGCTTAACATTTTCAATCGAAATTGAATCCTTGCTCAAGGTAAAAAAACAGTTAGGAAATGATTTTGTTCAAGTGGTTGAATGTTTGTCACAATTGGATGGCAGAGTAGTGATAACCGGATTGGGGAAGAGTGCGATTATTGCCCAAAAGATTGTTGCTACATTGAATTCTACGGGGACTCCTGCCATGTTTATGCATGCAGCAGATGCCGTACATGGAGATTTGGGAATGTTGAAGAAAGGGGATGTTTTATTATGTCTGTCAAAGAGTGGGAATACTTCGGAACTTAAAGTACTGATTCCATTGGTAAAACAATTTGGAAACCAGATCATTGGAATGACATCGAATGAGGATAGTTTTCTAGCCAGAGAAGCCGATATTGTTTTGTATTTGCCTATAGAAAGGGAAGCCGACCCGAATAATCTCGCCCCTACAACAAGTACCACAGTACAATTGGTGATGGGAGATGCACTGGCAATTTGCCTATTGGCGAACAAAGGGTTTACACCCAATGATTTTTCAAAATTCCATCCGGGTGGCTCTATTGGGAAACAATTATACATGAAAGTGAGTGACATTTATATAAGGAACGATCAACCTTATGTTAGTGAAAAGGACAATTTAAAAAAAATCATTATTTCTATGACTTCCGGAAGATTGGGAATAACTGTGGTCATTAATGATGAAAAAATACCAAAAGGTGTTGTGACGGATGGGGATTTGAGGAGGATGTTGGAGAAAACTACTGACTTGGATGGAATCTTTGCTGAAGATATTATGAGCTTGTCTCCTAGAACGATTAATAGAAATGCTTTGGCAATGGAGGCTTTGAATATGATGAGGGATAACGAAATTAGCCAACTTGTGGTGGTTGGGGACGAGGGGGCTTATATGGGGATTGTTCATTTGCATGATTTGGTGGCTGAGGGGATTATTTAATGAATAATGAATAATGAATAATGGATAACGAATGAATTAATGTGGAAGGAGGTGTTTTGATTTTATGATTATTTAATGGTGAAATGTGATATTGGTTCAATGGATGGAATTGGATTGTTTAGGCTTTTTGGGATTTTTCTGCTTTTGATATTTGTTTCTTGCGAAGGGAATATTGCAGAGCCTAAATTGTCTTTCTATCATTGGCAATCTTATTTTGATGTAAGTGTGGAGGAATATGATTATTTGGAGAAATTATCTGTGGAGAGATTATATGTTCGTTATTTTGATGTGGATTTCCAAGGAGGAAAAGTGGAAGCAATAGGGAAAATTTTGAATCAGAATAATGAGTATTGTCCGAAGGAAATTATTCCTACCATTTTTATTACGAATAGGACATTCAAATATTTGGAAGAAAAAGATATTCGGGATTTATCTGATAAGATTATTTCTTTGATTAAAAATAAGCATTCTGATTTTTCTAATAATGATTTTAATGAAATACAATTTGATTGTGATTGGACGGAAAGTACAAGGGATAAATATTTTTCTTTTTTAAAATTGTTTAAGGAAAGGAATAAAATAAATTTATCTGCTACGATTCGTTTGCATCAAATTAAATTCAAGGAAAAAACTGGAATCCCTCCGGTAGATCGTTTTATTCTGATGTGTTATAATACCGGTGAAGTATCGGAAAGGAATGAAATTAATTCCATTTTAAATCCTAAAATAGTTGAGCAATATATTTCCGACATTTCGTCATACCCTGATCATTTGGAATTGGCTTTGCCTCTGTTTTCTTGGGCTGTTTTATTTAGGAATGGAAAATTGATTAAATTAATTCGGAATGTGGATCTTTCCACATTTGATAAGAATGAAAATTATGAAATAATTGATAATAAAATAAAAGTAATCAATAGTACTTACCTGAATGGATATTATCTTTATGGGGGAGATGAACTTCGCTTGGAAAGTATGGATGAGGAAATATTAAAAAAAACAATTCATGTACTAAAGGAAAATAATTTTAGACCCAAAGAAATAATTTATTACCACTTGGATTCTGTCATCATAAACCAATTCCCTTATGAAATATTGGAAAATATTAATAACGAGTTTACTTACCATTAGTTTTATTTTTTTAATTCCCTTGAAAACATCCTTGGGCTGCGGGTATGATGATGATGATTTTTATTTGGGGTACCGTTTCCTAAGTCAGAATATAATGGAAAAGGAAACGGAATTTTCACCTTATCTTTTATCTTTTTCGGATTATCATTTGCCAGATGATGAAGCAAGTAAAAAACAAAAGGAAGCGAACCTTGAGGAATGGCAATTGGCTTCCTGCGAAGATGCTTCATTGGGAGATATTGAGGAACTGATTTATTCTTCTACAAGAGACCAATTGGAATTATTAAAAAGAGCAGCTAAAAAGGGTGGGGAAGTACCACAGTCTTGGTCGGGAAATTATTTTGTAAGACATTTAATCAATAATAAATGTTACGATACTTTCGAGTATTTGCATTATGCAAAAAAATGCGAACCTCATGTGACCGCAGGGAGCAGTTGGGAAGAAGAACCGATTCTAGATGATGAAATAAAAGAATTAATAGAACTGGGAAATCGGAATATTCTGAGAACGGATAACCAATTTTTGAGGATGAGATATATGTATCAGATTGTCCGCTTGGCACATTATTCCGACCAATTTGAATATGCTCTTGAACTATATGATTTTCTCGATCCTAAAGTAGATGATAGTGAAAGTATAATTAAATGGTGGCTACTGGGACATAAGGCGGGATGCCTGAAAAGGTTGGGGAAAAACGTGGAAGCTTCCTATTTGTTTTCTAAGGTTTTCAAGAATAGTCCAAGTAAAAGGGAGCAGGTCTATAGGAGTTTTTATATAAAGGATGATGCGGAATGGAAGGCTTGTCTTCTGATGTGTAACAGCGATGATGAAAGAGCGACTTTGCATGCTTTGAGGGCGATGGATAGCCATGCGGATATAGAAGAGGAAATGTCCCAGATTTACGATTTATTCCCAGCTTCGGAACATTTGACTCCATTATTGATTCGGGAAATCAGTTCTTTGGAAGAGACGTTTTTAGGTTCGGAATTCAGGAGGGATCTGCAAGGACAAAAACCGGATAAAATAGCAAAAAACAGATTGATTAAACTCTTGGATTTTGTAACGAGGGCATTAAAAGATAATAAAATAAAAGACGTGCCACTTTGGACATTGGCACAGGGATATTTGGAATATTTATCCAGGGATTTATATGCGGCTAACCATACCTACAAAAAAGCGGAAACCTTGGTCAAAGGAAATCCTGTGCTTGAAGACCAATTGGAATTATTCCAATTGGCTTTGAATATTCATGGATACACTCGGATTACGCCCTCGATTGAAGAAGAAATCAGTGCTTATATTAAAAAGAATAAATTTTTTAATTCCGTAGAAACATTTCCCCATTTTCTTTTTGACCGTTTATCTTATTTGTATAAAAAACAAAAAAACACGGGAAAGGGATTTCTTTGCAATTTTGGTTTGGAAGATTTGAGAGTGAATCCCAAATTAAGGTATATTAATGATTTGATACGATTGGCAGAACGGGAAAACCATAATGAATTTGAGGAATATTTATTAAAAACAAAATTGGGAGAAGATTATTTATCCGAATTATACGAATTAAAAGGAACGTATCATTTATCGAAATATGAATTGGCGGAAGCATTAAGGGCTTTTGAAAAAGTACAGCCTTCCAGAATGGATGATGAAATTTTTTCTCCTTTTTTATTGCCGATTTTGGATTGCATACATTGTGAATCCCCAAGCGATACCACAATATTACATTTGAATAAAATGGAATTGGCAAAATTATTATTGGAATACGAATACAATGCAAAAACGGATATGGATAATGCGGATAAATATTATTATCGGCTAGGTTCCGCATTTTATAATATGTCTTATTATGGACATTCTTTTGAAGTTTTGGATTATAATAGAAGCAGTGATTCTTGGAATGAGACACCGGAAGAACATAATGATGAAAGCGAAGAACCGAATTATAATCCTTATGGTTTGGCATTCGGAAATAAGGAATATACGAATGTGACGAATGCACTTTTCTTTTTTGATAAATGCAAGGATTTGACCAAAGATGATGAACTCGCCGCAAGGGCTTCTTTTATGGCTGCCAAATGTGAACTCGCAAAATTCTATCAGGACAAAGATTCTGATTATAATTATTGGACAAATGAAATTCCCAAACTCCCAGAGAAATATCGGAATTATTATGACATACTAAAAAATAAATATTCCAAAACAGAATTTTATCAAGAAGCAATTTCTGAATGTAAATTCTTCGCTTATTATGTGGAGAAAGGGTGGTAGGGAAAAGTGTTTATTATTTTATAATAATTACAATTTACTCTCTGACAAAATCAAAGCCTATAGAGGGAGAGGGGATTGCAGGAATCGGATATATAGAACCATCCTGCCCTGCACTTGCTCCCAAATTAGAGCCATTACATCCGTTAGATGAATTGGTGACAACACCCGGCGTGCCTCCTGAAAAATCTGGAGTAATCCCGGCTCCGGCAAAATCTGTAAGTAAATAGCCTCCACTTCCGCCACCACCGGGTCCGAAGCATCTGTTTTGATTGATATTAGTTGTGTTTCCTCCATTCCCTCCGATGGCATTTATATTAAGTGTTCCTGTAAGATTTTGAATATCCAAATGGATACCACCTCCGGCACCGCCGCCGCCGCCGCCGTCCCCACCAGAGGGACTGCCGCCATTGCTACCATTGCTTAATATCGCATTTCCATTCCCAATAATGGTATTGGCATAAATGATAATGATTCCACCACCCAAGCCACCTACGCCATTGGTTACATTATTTCCATGTCCTGCACCACCTCCACCACCAAGGAATAGTTTGTCTGTTGAATTAATATCCAAGCCTCCGACACCGGGGAAGTCACCTTGGCAATTGAAAGTCCCCGGTTCATCATTTATTCCTCCTTGACCTCCTGTGGCTTGGTTGGAACCTCCGCCGCCGCCTGAATTATGGTCATTTCCACCACCGCCACCATTGGCTTGGGGGCCTCTGCCACATTCTTTGCCTGTAATGATTTCTGCGATACCTTCTCCTTTCCCACCACCATAACCGGAAGGAATAGTATAAAACCACTCGTTTCTTGGAGTAAAGAAATTACATGTATTCCCTCCTGTGTAAAAATGGACGCTCCCTCCTCTGAATCCTAAGCCGCTTACATCAATATTGGTATTCAGGCTCAATGTGCCTGTTGCTTCCAGTGCCAAAATCCCTCCGGTACTTCCATTCCATGCATTGCATGTCAATGTCGAAGTCACATTGGCATTTGCGTATTGTGCCAGATTGGTAATTTGTAGAGGAGAGGAAGGATCATAATTAAAGGAAAGGAATCCATTGATATAAATATCATTTCCTAGAATATTGCTGATTTGTTGTTTTTCAAAATTGCCGGTATTTCCCATGCCAGAAATAGTTCCGAATGTATTATCATTCAGTTCCGAAATCGCAGCACCCTGCATTTGGATGATAATAATATAATCACCTATCGAAAAACCACCGGAAGAACTAACACTTAAAATGGTTTGACAATTCGGAGTGCTAGTAATATCGTTGACAATAGCGTAGTTGTTAATAATGCCTCCTATATCCTGGCTAGTAAGATGGTGAAGGCTAAAGGCTAAATACAGTACTGTAAGTAGCAATGTTCTCATACTTCTTATTTGTTTGTGGGAACTAAGATACAAGAAAAGAATCATATAATTGCTAAAATAAAAAACAGGCAAACATCATATTGATATTTGCCTGTTTAAAATTATTCCTAAAAGGAATTCGGAAGATTATCTTCTTCTATCATCCCTTCTATTATTATCCCTACGATCTCCACGACGGCGATCACCACCTCCACCACGACGGTCATCACGACGTTCTCGTTTCGGAGGCTCGACATATCCTTCCGGTTTTTCCATGAGTGCTTTTCTTGATAATCGGAGCTTTCCGGTCCTTTCGTCAACACCAATGAGTTTCACTTGAAGTTTGTCGCCTTCCTTGAACACATCTTCCACTTTGTCCACTCTATCATATGAGAATTCGGAAATGTGAAGCAATCCGCTTTTCCCTCCTTTAAAGTCAACAAATACACCGTAAGGTTGGATTGTTGCTACGACAGCATCATATACATCACCTACCTGTGGGGTGAATGTGATTCCATTAATGGCGGCAAGTGCGGCATCTATGGACGATTTGTCATTGCTGGAAATTTGTATGACTCCCACATCATCCACTTCTTCAATATTGATTATAGTACCGGTAGTAGCTTGTAGTTCTTGGATGATTCTTCCTCCGGGACCGATAACCGCACCAATGAAGCTCTTGTCTATCTTCAGTTCGACGATTCTCGGAGCATGTTCCTTGAAATCATCCCTAGGAACATCAATGGTCTTTTTCATTTCATTCAGAATATGAACACGACCTTCCTTGGCTTGCAATAATGCTTTTTCAAGAACATCATAAGGCAATCCGTCCACTTTGATGTCCATCTGGCAAGCACAAATACCTTTTTCAGTACCTGTCACCTTGAAATCCATATCTCCCAAGGCATCCTCATCACCCAGAATATCCGTAAGTATGGCAATTCTGTCCCCATCTGCAATCATTCCCATCGCAACACCTGATACTGCGGCTTTGACTTTGATACCCGCATCCATAAGTGCCAATGAGCCTGCACAAACGGTAGCCATTGAAGAAGAACCATTGGATTCCATAATGTCGGAAACAATCCTTAATGTATAAGGGAAATCATCCGGCATGACTCTTTTTAGGGAACGGCCCGCAAGATTGGCGTGTCCGATTTCTCTACGGCCCGCACCTCTATTCGGTTTAGGTTCTCCTACGGAATAACCCGGGAAATTATAATGAAGGATGAATTTCTCAAAATACAGTTCCTGAGCAGTGTCCATCATTAATTTATCCGTCTTACTTCCCAGCGTCAATGAAGCCAAAGCTTGGGTTTCACCTCTATTGAAAATAGCGGAACCATGTGCTGCCGGAAGATAATCTATCTCCGTCCAAATCGGTCTAACCTCATCAGTCTTGCGACCATCCAAACGTACCCCAGTACTCAATACCATTTCACGAATGATATATTTTCTGTGGTATTCAAAATATTCTTTGGCCTTCCCCCAATTTTCTTCCATCCACTCTTCTCCTTCTGCTTCTAATAGGTCAGCTTTCAAACCATCTTTTACTGCATCTAAACCCTTCGCTCTTGCTTTCTTATCCAAGGCTCCTTCTCCTACAGCCAAAATTCCGTCTTTGACCATATCATGGACTCTTTCTTTAAGCTCTTCATCTTCTTCAGGTGCTTCGAAAGGAACGACAACTGCCTTTTCCCCTACCAATGCTTTTAGATCCAATTGTGCTTGACACTGAACCTTAATGGCATCATGTCCTACTTTGATTGCCTCAATCAAATCGGCTTCCTGAGCTTCTTCCATTTCGCCTTCTACCATCATTACATTGTCCATAGTCGCTGCAACGATAATATCCAGATCTGCATTTTCCAAATCGCTCTTCATCGGATTTACGCAATACTTGCCGTTGATTCTGGCTACCCTTACTTCGGAGATTGGCCCTTCGAATGGCAAATTGGAAACTGCCAATGCCGCTGATGCCGCCAGTGCTGCATAAGCATCCGGAAGTATTTCCGGTTCGGCGGAAATCAAGTTAATCATCACTTGAGTGTCATTCATGTATCCTTTAGGGAACAAGGGACGCAATGCCCTATCCACCAAGCGGCAAATCAGAATCTCATGTTCAGACAATCTTGCTTCTCTTCTGAAAAAGTTACCCGGAATCCGCCCCATAGAAGCGAATTTTTCTTGGTAATCTACGGAAAGTGGAAAGAATCTTTGTCCTTCTCTTGGTTCCTTACTGGAACTCACTGCGGCGAATATCATCGTGTCCGCTACTCTTACTACTACTGAACCTGCTGTCAGTGTAGCTAGTTTGCCAGTTTCAATTGTTACTGGCGTACCATCCGGTAAATCGAATGTTACCGAAATAGGAATTTGTTTACCCATCTTTATTTTATCTAATGGTCTAGTAATTAAAGGTAAAACTCCGGTCATTTATCCATCCGTTGATGGATGTGGAGTTTTCACAAATACTAAGATGGTCTTAATATGTCTTAACCTTTTTTCTTTTTATCGGTCGCAAAGGTAATGATTCCTTTTGTAAGTACAGATTATTTTTCAACGGAAGTATAAATTATTTTTATTTATATATGTGAATGGGTTTGGGTTGGGTGAAATATTATATAATTCAAGTTGCGTAAAAGTGCAACAGACTTTAGATGTTAGTATTTAAATACTAACATCTATTCCGAATCTAGATACCTTGAGTCTAATACCAAATCTAATATCTAAAGTCTAAATACGGTTTGTTTTATGAAATTATCCTTTCAAATCTTCCAATTCAGCATTATTCATAATTTCCGCTTGATGGTTTATGGATTCTTGGTGGATGGCACGTAGGATAATACTCATAAAATTTTCACTTAACCCTACATTTTTGCCTTTGGCAATTTGATTGTCCAAAATTTCATTCCAACGTGTGGTTTGTAAAATCGCAATATTATTTTCTTTTTTATACAAACCGATTTTATCTGCAATTTTCATTCTTCGCCCAAGCGTATTGATTAATTCCGTATCTATTTCATCTATTTCGGAACGTAAATGTTCCAATGTTTCAATGAATGATTTATTATTGGAAGAAGTGGAACGGAGTACTAAATTATTGACCAATTCATGGAAAGTTTCCGGCGTGATTTGTTGGGCGGAATCCGACCAAGCATTATCGGGGTCGGGGTGTGTTTCTGTCATCAGTCCGTTGAAATCCAAGTCCATTGCTTTTTGTGCGACTTCTTGTAGAATATCCCTTCTTCCACAAATATGACTATTATCACAAATGACTTCCAATTGTGGGAATTGTCTTTTTAATTCAATGGGAATTTGCCATCTGGGAACATTCCTGAAACGGGAATCCCCATGATGTGAAAATCCACGATGAATGACTGCGATATTTTCTATTCCCGATTTATAAATCCTTTCTATCGCACCGAGCCATAATTTCAAATCCGGATTAATTGGATTTTTAATCATGATAGGAATATTGCTTCCCTCAATTGCATCTGCTATTTCCTGGACGGAAAAAGGGTTTACCGTAGTTCTCGCCCCTAACCAAAGCACATCTATATCATGTTTCAATGCTTCGAAAACATGTTCTCTATTGGCGACTTCAGTCGTAACTTTCAAACCGGTTTCTTCCTTGACTTTTTGTAACCATTTCAATCCTATTCTTCCCACGCCTTCGAATGAACCAGGGCGGGTTCTTGGTTTCCAAATTCCGGCACGGAACAAATCTATTTTTTGCTTTGCTAATCCTCTGGCGGTTTTTAAAACTTGTTCTTCGGATTCTGCACTGCAAGGTCCTGCAATAATAATCGGCTCTCCTTGCGTTTTATTAAAAATGGCTTTGATATTCATTTTTTAGATTTAGTGATTAAATAAATATTTATACATCTATTTAATGATTCTTTTTATTTCGTTGCTTTCTTGGATTAATTTATGGAATTTCTGGTAATCCTGTTTGATTAATACACTTCTAAAACGAGCGAGTTGGTTAATATGTTCATCCAAAACATCAAGGACATTATCCCTATTTTGTTTGAAAATGGGAATCCACATATCAGGAGAACTTTTTGCGAGGCGAACAGAGGAATCAAAACCACCACTTGCTAATTCAAAAATTCTATTTTCATCTTTTTCTTTTTCCAAAACTGTCAAGGCTAAAGCGAAAGAACTGATATGTGAAATGTGCGAAACATAAGCAGTATGTATATCATGTGATTTTGCATCCAAATAAATAATGCTCATCGGAATGGATTGATATAGTGATTCTATTTTTTTAAGGGCTTTTTTGGAACTGTCTTTTCTATCGCAAATTACTGTGCATTTCTTGTCGAATAAATTCGGGATGGCTGCTTCGGGGCCGGAATATTCCGTACCTGCCATTGGGTGTGTGGCAACATAATTTTTTCTCTTCGGATGTGTTTTTATTTTTTTTAATAAGGACACTTTAGTAGAACCGGTATCCATTACGATTTGGTCTTTTACTTGGTCCAAAATCTTGGGTAGTAAATCCATCATCACATCCATCGGGGTAGAAAGAATAATAATATCCGATGCTTGAATAGCCTCATCCAAATTCATGTCGTCATCAATTAATCTTCTGCGATAAGCTTTGTCGATATTTTCGGAATTAATATCTACACCGATTATTTTTTTAGCAAAACCGTTTTCTTTTAACGTAATTGCCAAAGAGCCTCCGATTAGCCCGATTCCTATTATTGTTATTGTCATGCCTTAAAATTATTCTTCGCTAATCCTTTTTAATGCTTCTTCAAATATTTCTATCGTATTGCAGAGAGAAATCCGAATATATTGATTTCCATTGCTGCCGAAAATTCCTCCGGGTGTAATGAAAACATTTTTATTATATAATATCTTGTCGGATAATTCATATCCATCTTTTATTTTCTTGGGTGTTTTTGCCCAAACGAACATTCCCTTTTGATTTTTATCATATTTGCAATTTAAAATATCCATAATTTGGAATACTTTTTTTTGTCTTTTTTTATAAATTTCGTTTAAATCATCATACCAAGATTGTGGTAATTCCAAAGCTTTGGCGGCAGCTAATTGTATAGGTTTGAACATGCCGGAGTCCATATTGGATTTGAATCTCAAAACAGTTTCTATCATTTCTTTTTTACCTGCTAAAATTCCAACTCTCCAACCCGCCATATTCTGGGCTTTGCTTAGGGAATTTAATTCCATTGCAATTTCTTTTGCTCCATCTATTTCTAAAATAGAACATGGTTTTTCATTTAAAATAAAAGCATACGGATTGTCATTTACTATTAGGATTCCATGTTCTTTTCCGAAACGGATTAATTTTTTAAAAAAGGTTTTATCCGGAGTGCTTCCCGTAGGCATATTAGGATAATTGACCCACATTATTTTTACATTGGATAAATCTTCTTTGGATAATTTTTCTAAGTCTGGTAACCAATTATTTTCTTCGATTAAATCATAATTTCTTGTTTTTCCTCCTGCTAATTGCGTTACGGCAGCATATGCTGGATAACCTGGATTGGGGACAAGGACTTCATCCCCCGGATTTAAAAAACTCATACTAATGTGCATGATTCCTTCCTTGGAACCCATTAGTGGCAAGACTTCATTTTCGGGATTTAAATCAACATTAAAATATTTTTTGTACCAAGAAGAAAAAGCGTTTCTTAATTCTGGAATGCCTTTGTAACTTTGATATGCGTGGCTGTTAGATAAATTAGCATTTTTATTTAATTCTTTTATTACAGAAGGGTGGGGCGGTAAGTCGGGACTGCCTATTCCTAAGTTCAGGATATTTTTTCCTGTGGCGTTTAATTCTGCTATTTCCCGTAATTTAATGGAAAAATAATATTCCTTTACTTCACCTAATCTATTGGCAGGATTTATTTTTATTTTATGTTCTATTTTCATTCGTATTAATCTTTATTAGAATAATATTTATTTAAATATTAGAATGTGGACTTTTATTAATATTCATATTCTTTACCTTTTTTATAAATACCCATTACATTCAGATTCTGTGTGATAGGTCTGATTGCTTCAATAGCTGTGGCGTGTCCAATTTCTGAAATGACAAAATCCAAATAGAACATATATTCCCAAGGGGAACCGATAATAGGTGCCGAAGTGATTTTGCTTAGATTACAATTATATGCGGATAATACAGCAAGTACTTTATGTAAACTTCCGACCTCATGCGAAATGGAAAAACTCAAGGAAACTTTATTTGCTCTTTCTATTGTTTTTGCTTTGTCCTGATGTTCCAAGACTAAAAACCTGGTATGGTTTTTCTTATTGGTTTCAATACTTTCTTTTAATACTTCCAAACCATATAACTCGGCAGCTAGAGTACTGGCGATGGCAGCTATATTCTTTTTCTTTTTACCCTGAACTTCTTTTGCACTTAATGCTGTATCCGCATTTTCAATTAATTTAATATTAGGGTATTGTTTGAAAAAATCCCTGCATTGTGCAATAGCCATAGGGTGGGAATGCACTTCTGTTAAATCTTCTATTCTAGTATTTGGGAGTACAAGTAGATTTTGTTTAATCCTTAAAAATACTTCTCCGGTAATAGTGAGCTTGGATTGGTTTAATAAATTGTAATTATACATTAGATTTCCGCCCAAAGTATTTTCTATTGCCATCAGACCAAGGTCGGCTTCTTTTTGTGTTTCTATTTTACTGACTAAATCATCAAAGGTATGTGCAGGAATAATATCGATTTCTTCCGACTCGAAATTCAGCCTAGCGGCTATTTCATGGAATGCTCCGGCATATCCTTGGATACAAACTTTTTTAGTTATGGAATTCAAACTGATTTCTTTTTTGTATGGTATGGTTGTGTTCATTTTTTTAGTATAAAAAAAGCCTCGCTTGTGCAAGGCTCCCATATGTTTGTATTAATAAAATATCTCATATAGATGCCCATTCCTTCGGGTAAGAAAAGAAATGAGGAAAATAATATGTGAATATTGAATTTATCATTATTGTAAAATTGAAAATAAAAAAGAGTTCCGATTTTCGGAACTCCTAAATATTGTTTAGACTAACAATCGTTCAGTTCCTTTTTTGGTTTAGCCATAAAAGAAATAAGAATAAAACTGAATTGAACAAATTGTAATCATTATCTTTTATTATTGGATGTAATTAAATTGTATATTCCAAATCTATACTATTGTTAGGAAGAAAACAAATTCTGAATGGATTTTTTATTTTTTTAGTAAAGATAAATCTTAATTCCTGAATTTTGTCCTGCTTCCATTTGGATTCTGTCCCTGTTGATTCCGGCATCCATCAATGCTTTTTTTAAAGAGGCCGTCCTTGTCGGATTACTGGATTCAACCTTGATTCTAACTGTCGGATTTTCTTTGAGACTTGCAGCTAACTCTTTTACAATAGGTCTGGAATTTCTATTGATAATTGCAGAATTTCCTTTGAATTTTAATGAATTAAAATTGATGGCTTCTCCACCTAATCCTCCATTGGTAATCAAATTGTCTATTTTGTTTTTGAAAGTTCCGGAAACATAAGTTTGCTTGCTTACTTCAGTTTTCGGCTTTGGCTTTGGTTTCAGTTTCGGAGTAATTTCGGGCTTAGGTTCTTGTTTTATAGATTCGGGTTTATCGATGATTTTGGGTTCATCTATTTTTGTTTCTTCTACTTTTTTTACTTCTTCCTCTATTTCTTTTTTAGGGGTTGGGGTGGTAGTTGTATTTATTTCTTTTCTCTTTTTGGGAATAGGAATGATTTCTGCGGATATTTCTTTTGATTCCTCTACAATAGGATTATTCTTTTCATTGTAATTCCTAAGGATGAATGCCAAAACAATAATTCCTAAGATACAAGCTAATACTATGGGTAAATATTTGATAAAAGAATTCGGTTCCTTTGGAATACTTGTTTGTTCCACGTAAGTGGCTGGAGAAGCCTTTTTTATATTTGTCTCGAATTCTCTTTCGGATTGAGTACTGCCTGTAACTGTGGAATTCGTATCGAAAATACTCATTCCATTAAATTGGGGCGGAATGGCTGCCCCTATATGACCTTTTTGGCTGGAAAGCAGATTGAATAGACCAGAATGGTCAAGGTTCTGATTTTTTACTTGTTTTCCGATGACCCCCAAAATCAGAGGGAAAGCCATCTTAATTATTGAGGAGGCAGAACTTCTTTTAGTGCCACTATAATTGGAAATGGCTTCTACAAGTAAGCTTTGCTTATTTCCTAGATATTTAGTGGAAAGTCTTTCTCCGGATCTTAATAGGGAATCCGTAGAGCTTCCTCCACTGAAAAGGCCGGTTAGGTAGTTGAGCATGGTTCCATCATGCTTCTGGTTATGTATGGTTTGCAACAATTCTTCTGCTCCTTGTAAATCCGAACCCTTTTTTACGAGTACACTCATAATGGATGGCAGGGTAGCATCAAGGGCAGTTTGAATATGATTAGGCTCTTCGCCTAAAAATGTGCTAACTTGGTCATTTAGGCTGGAACCTAAGTGATATTTCAATAAATTTAGCAGATTCATTGTTTAGTAGTATATGGTTTTCTCAATGTCAAAAGGGGGTAGAAAGTGCCTGTATTCAAATAGTATGTTTGAGATAAAAGCAAAATTAATATAAAATTTTAATATATGCTTGGGTATGGCTTCTAGTGAGCGTGTTAATGTAATGATTAACGGCATAACAAAATAGCCGCTTGTTGAAAACAAGCGGCTATTTTGTTAATTTGTAAATTAATATTTTGCTTTTTATTTCTTAGTGAAATAAAGTTCTACTCTACGGTTAGCGGCTTTTCCTTCTTCAGTTGCATTGTCAGCTACCGGTTTTTCTTGCCCATATCCGATAGAAGTTATTCTATTGGCAGCGACACCTCTGGAAACCAATGCAGCTTTAGCTGCTGCTGCTCTCTTACTTGAAAGCGTTTTGTTGGCAGTAGGATTTCCTGAATTATCCGTATGTCCTTCTATACGTATCTCAGCAGTGGTGTAGGATTTAAGAATTTCAGAAAGGTTATCCAATTGAGTATTGGATTCATCAGATAAGTCTGCTGAACCTGTTTTGAATGTCAATCCATCAAAAGCATAAGACTTAGATAGGTCACTTTCTTCACCACTAAGGAACGTTACAACTTTTTCTCCGAAAGAGCCTGCCATGAATTTGATTTCCTTTCCGCCAGGAAGTGTAACGGCTTTCAATGCGTTGATTGCATCTTTTCCTGCATCGACAGTTGCATCTATTGCGCCTTTTCCTGCATCAATTGTTGCATCGACGGCACCTTTTCCTGCATCGACAGTTGCATCTATTGCACCTTTTCCTGCATCTACAGTATCATCTACGGCACTACATCCTGTTTTGAAACCGAAATAACTTCCGATGAGTAATATAGCCAATAAAGGTAATAGCCATTTGAGCATTGAGCCTCCGGTTTTAGCACCTGTTTCTACAGCTTTTGCACCGGCATCAACAACCTTAGATCCGGATTCTACTATTTTATCTCCTGCTGAAGATAAATTGTCCTTGAATCCGTCAGCAAAGCCTAATAAGCTGCTGATTCCAGAAAGACCGGAAGGCATTGCAGCACTTACAAAACCTTTTTGACTGGATAAAAGGTTCATAAGACCTGTTGCATTAAGACCGTTTCCGGCAACTTGTTTTCCGAGCATTCCTAGCAACATAGGTGCTGCCATTTTCATCAATGAAGATGAAGAATTTTCGCTAATACCACTGAACCCAGCGATTTTGCTTACAATAGATCCCATGTTATTGCCCAAAAGGCTTGAAAGGATAGAGCCACCTGAGGAAAGTAATCCATTGGTAGAATCTCCACCACTGAAAAGTCCTGTTAGATTCCCAAGCATGCTTCCGTCATGCCCACCTGAAGTGATCATGTTCAATAATCCGGCAGCACCGGATTCGTTAGAGCCTTTACCGATAAGGCTTCCCATTAATGAAGGCAAAATAGCACTCATTGCAGATGAAGTATTCGATTTGTTCTCTCCTAAGAAAGAACTCGCCTGATCTACTAATGTGTCTCCTAATTGATCTTGGAGAAGAGATAATAAATTCATGATTGAAATGTTAATTGATAACTGAATTGAATTGATGTAAAGAAGTAGTAAGAGATCATATTCCTTTATAAGACGAAATACAAACTACTAGTCACATATATATGAATTAAATGATATTAAACTAGTTTAGTATCATTCCTGTATTTGTGTAAATTATTGTATATCAATTGTATAGAGTTGAGTTTGGCTATTGCGAACGCAAATGTAAGTATTTATTTTTCTTTTTCTGCTATTTTATTCTTTTTGCTATAATTGATGTTTTTCTCAATCTTATGAGCCGGACGGCTCCATTTGATTTTTTTATCTTCCCCCTCGTATTCCACTTCCTTGGTTTCCGGTTGCGGATGTTTTGCAAATGGATCAGTTGGTGTCAAACCTAAAAGGTCGAACATTTCCAAATCTTCGTAAATGTCGGGATTGGGTGTGGTCAATAATTTGTCCCCTGCAAAAATAGAGGCAGCACCCGCCATAAAACAAAATGCCTGTCCCTCTCTGCTCATGGAAGTCCTTCCTGCGGATAAGCGGATAGTGGTTTTTGGCATGACTATTCTTGTCGTAGCGACCATTCTTATCATATCCCAAATCGGAATGGGTTCCAAATCTTCCATAGGCGTACCCTCTACAGAAACCAAAGCATTAATCGGAACAGATTCAGGCTGAGGATTGAGGTTGGCGAGGGTAAGGAGCATTTCACACCTGTCTTTTATGGTTTCTCCCATCCCGATAATCCCTCCGGAACAAACTGTAACACCGGATTTCCTTACATTCTCTATTGTTTTCAATCTATCACCATAGCCTCTGGTGGAAATAACTTCTTTGTAATATTCTTCCGATGTGTCAACATTGTGATTGTAGGCATATAATCCCGCATCTGCCAGGCGTTGTGCTTGTTTTTCAGTCAACATTCCCAATGTGCAGCAGACTTCCATTTCCAATGCATTAACGGTTTTTACCATTTCGACGACATGATCGAATTCTGCACCATCTTTTACATTCCTCCATGCTGCTCCCATACAAAGTCTGGAAGAACCTAATAATTTGGCTCTTTTAGCTGCGATTTCAACTTGCTTTACAGACATGAGAGCTTCGCTATCCACATCCGTATGGTATCTGGCAGCTTGTGGACAGTAGCCACAATCTTCCGGACAACCTCCTGTTTTGATAGATAATAAAGTGCTGATTTGAACTTCGTTCGCATTATGGTTTTCCCGATGTATCGTAGCAGCACGATAAACCAAATCCAATAATGGACTATTATATAATTCAACGACTTCTTCTGATTTCCAAATTTTTTGCTCCGTCATGACTGTTCTATTTTTAAAGGCTGCAAGATACGATGAACTTGTGTAAATTAGGCTAATTCATCCAATGCTTTTTCTATCAAATGATATACCTTATTTAATTGTTCATCACTTATACAATATGGAGGCATGATATAAACCACATTTCCCAAGGGGCGAAGGAGTACGCCATGCTCAAGGAAAAAATAGTATAAGGTGTCCCTTAATGAATTAAAATATGAAGTGGATGAGTCCGTTTTGAAATCCAATGCGATGATGGTTCCCCTTTGTCTGACATTAGTAGCGGAAGGGTGTTTTTCTATTTTATTTTTAAATCTTTGGTGGGATTGGATTATCCTTTCGATATTGTTTTTTGTTTCTTCTTTTTCAAATAAATCCAAGCTTGCCAAAGCCGCCGCACAACCGATTGGATTTCCGGTAAATGAATGCCCATGAAAAAATGTTTTCTTTTTATCTTGGGATAAAAAAGCATTGTAAATTTCTTCACTACAGCTTGTGATGGACATAGGTAATGTTCCTCCGGTTAATCCTTTGGAAAGACAAGTTAAATCAGGTTTGTTTTTTAAATGATTGGATGCGAATATTTTTCCTGTCCTATAAAAACCCACCATGACTTCATCCGCAATACAAAGGACATTGTTTTCTTTACAAATGCCGATTAATTCATCCAAAATTTCTGGTTCATACATCACCATTCCTCCGGCTCCTTGAATTAATGGTTCGAAAATAAAAGAACAGACATTTTTTTCTGAAATTATTTCTTTTAATTGTTCAATGGATTTATTTTCATTTCCTTTTGTTGGAGTCGGAATCCTTTCTATTTTAAACATGTGTTTTTTAAATGGGTCATTAAATCCATCGTCACCACCTGCGGACATGGCTCCGAAAGTGTCACCATGATATGCACTTTCCAAAGCAATTATCGTGTCCCTTTTTTCATTTTTATTATAGAAATATTGCAAGGACATTTTCAAGGCAACTTCCACTGCCGTCGAGCCATTATCAGAGAAAAATATCTTGGACTGATGAGGTAAATATCCGAGAAGCCTTTCGGCTAATTCTACGGCTGGTTCATGCGTAAAACCTGCAAAAATTACATGTTCCAGTTTGTTGAGTTGCTCGTAGATTTTATCAGCAATATAAGGGTGTGCATGACCATGTACATTCACCCACCAAGAAGAAACGGCGTCTATGATTTCATTGTCATTTTCATCATAAATCAAAGCTCCTTTGGCCCTTTTAATTAGGATGGGATCTCCCGCAGTTTTCATTTGTGTGAACGGATGCCAAATATATGCTTTGTCTTTTTCAATCAGATTCATTATTATGAAATTTAGATGTTGATACTTTCTGCAATTTGCTTAATGTGTTTTTTATTAATTATATTTAATTGTGGAATTTCAATTATCTTATTTATTCCTTTTGATTTTTTTATAATAATATCCCTAGTAGAAATATTGACTTCTCCGGAAAAAATTAAGGCATCTATTTTTATATGATTATCCAATAATTTATCAATACTTAATAAAGTATGATTAATGCTCCCCAGATAATAAGATGCTACCAATATTACAGGAATATTTAATTTTTTTATTAAATCAAAAATGGTTTCATTTTCATTAATAGGGACCATTAATCCACCAGCTCCCTCAATGATTAAATGATTATCGGTTTCAGGTAAATTAAAATCATTTAAATTAATTTCCACTCCATCTAATTCGGCAGAATAATGAGGCGAAGCCGGTGTGTTTAATTGATAGGTTTCCGGATGGAATTTAGTTTTTAGATTGCTTATTAATGCTTTGATTTTATCAGAATCCGTATGGTCTAAATCTCCGGACTGAACGGGTTTCCAATAGTCCGCTTCCAAGGCTTCCACCAAAATTGCGGAAACGATGGTTTTGCCAACATCAGTACCGATACCTGTTACAAAAAATGTCTTTTTATCTTTCATCTTCTAATAATTCATTGATTGATTCAGCTAAGGATGCGACTTCTGCCGGGCTATTGAAAGCATGGATACAAATCCGAATCCTTTCCTTTCCCAAAGCTACGGTAGGGGAGACAATGGGCTTTACATCGAATCCTTTTTCTTGTATTTTTTTGGCAATAAGCCTAGTTTTCCCTGCTCCCTTGATTAATAAACTTTGGATAGGACTCGGACTGGGCAGAATCATTTCCCTTACATGATCATTCAAAGAAGCCTTAAAGGCAATGATATTTTGTTTCAACAATTCTATCCTATTGGTTTTTCTGAGCATTTCATATGCTTTCGCAATATAAGAAACAGAGTGGGGAGGCAAAGCTGTCGTAAAAATGAAGGATCTGGCATAATTGATTAAGTAATCCCTCAGTGCCTGGCTGCCCAAAACAATGGCTCCATGACAACCCATCGCTTTTCCGAAAGTATGCACACGGACTAATATTTCATCTTCCAAACCCAATTCACAAACCCATCCTTTTCCTTGTTTTCCCAATATTCCGGTAGAATGGGCTTCATCTATAATGATGGCAGCTTTGTATTTTTTACTTAATCCCACCATTTCCATCAATGGGGAAGTATCTCCATCCATAGAAAAAATTCCCTCGGTAACTATGAAAATGTTCCCTTTTGAATTTTCTATATTCTTTTCCAAATCCTTGAGGTCATTATGGATAAAAGGAGTTGAATTTGCCAAAGACATTTTCAAACCATCTAAGATAGATGCATGACAAAGTTCGTCATATAATATAGTATCTCCTTTTTGGGCGATACAACCCAATACGCCCACATTCGCATCATATCCCGAATTGAACAACAAACCGGTATTGGCATGATGATAATCTGCTATCATTTGTTCTACACTTTCATGTAATTTTGAGTTTCCGGATATTAATCTGGAAGCGGTTGCTCCCGAAAATTTTTCCTTAGCCAAAAAGGAATGTTCCAATAAGCCATCCGTAGCAAAGCCCAAATAGTCATTGGAAGAAAAATCAATGCGATCGTTTTCTTTAGGCAATTGCCGGAATGTGTTTTTTTCTTTCCGAGCTTCCAGTTTCTTGACGAATTGTCTTTCAAATTTCGGATCCATGCTGCAAAATTGCATCTTCATTCTTATTCATTATAAGAAATTGCAGCTTATTTACGAATAATATACAAATCTTGAGTCTATGTCAGCAAAACACATATCTTTGCAGAATTATTATCAAACAAGCTAATCGGGATAGATGAACCAACGGACACTCAAAGAGGCTATTCATATTGAAGGAAAGGGTCTTCACACTGGAAAAGTAGTGAATATGACCATCCGTCCAGCATCACCAAATCATGGAGTGAAATTCAAAAGAGTGGACATGGAGGGGCAGCCAGAGATTTTGGCTGATGCCATGAATGTGGGTTCTACGGTGCGGAATACCACCATTAAGAGAGGAGGAGCTAGCATTTCTACAATAGAACATCTTCTATCTGCTCTTTATGCCTTGCATATTGATAATGTTCTTGTCGAAATAGATGCTGGAGAAGTTCCTATTTTAGATGGTAGTTCACTACCATTTGTACATGCCATCCAAAAGGCGGGTATAGAAGAGCAAGACCAGGAAAAAGAATTCCTGATAATAAGGAAACCTATCCACTATGTTGATGAGGAAACTGGAAGCGAAATCTCAGTTTTTCCGGCAGAGAATTTTGAATTGACCGCTCTGATTGATTTCAATTCCAAAATATTGGGTTTGCAATATGCCAATTATAATGGTTATACAGATTATGCCAAAGAAGTAGCACCTGCCCGAACTTTTGTTTTTTTACATGAATTGACTCAATTGTTACAATATGACTTGGTAAAAGGTGGGGGCTTGGAAAATGCAGTGGTTTTTGTAGAAGAAGTACCCGAAAGAAAAGAATTGGATAATATATCAGAGATTTTTAGTCAAAAAGATATAAAGGTCGAAGCTGGAGGAATATTAAACAAAGGCGGATTGAAATTTGATAATGAACCTGCAAGGCATAAGTTACTGGATATGATAGGTGATTTGGCTTTGGTTGGAAAACCGATAAAAGGACGGATTATTGTAACCAAACCGGGACATACTGCGAACGTCAATCTTGCCAAGAAGCTCAAGCAACTTTTCAGGGAACAAAAGAAACTTAAAGGAATCCCCCATTACGATCCGACCCAGTCCCCTATATATGATGTGATGGATATTTCTAGGAAACTCCCTCACCGGTTTCCATTCTTATTGATTGATAAAATCATAGAATTATCTGAGAAGTATGTTGTAGGAATCAAGAATGTAACTTTCAATGAAAGATTCTTCCAAGGACATTTTCCCAATAATCCGGTTATGCCCGGAGTACTACAGTTAGAAGCAATGGGGCAAACCGGAGGAATATTAGCATTATCAACAGTTCCTGATCCTGAAAATTGGGATGCCTATTTTTTGAAGATTGATAATGCGAAATTCAAACAGAAAGTAGTTCCGGGCGACACTTTGGTTTTCAAACTGGAATTATTGGCTCCGATAAGAAGGGGGATTGTTACGATGAAAGGCATAGCCTATGTAGGTAATAATATTGTTTCCGAAGCGGAATTGACTGCCCAAATCGTAAGAAGGTCCGGTACATAATTAAGTTATGGAAATTTCCCTCCACCAGCTAGGTAAGCGGTATCGTTTTGAATGGATATTCAAGGACTTGGATTTTGAATTCAAGGCGGGTTCGCATTATGCGATATTGGGTTCGAATGGCTCCGGTAAATCTACATTGATGAAAGTCCTTTCCGGACATCTTACTCCCTCCAAAGGAAAAATACAGCACATTAGGAATAATGTACTTATCCCACCGAATGAAGTATATCTCAATCTCTCTTTTGCTGCTCCATATATTGAATTAATTGAGGAATATACATTAAGGGAAGCCCTCGATTTTCATCGGAAATTCAAACCTTTCCTTAATGATATGAGGAGTGATGAAGTACTGGAAATCATAAGTTTGCCCAAAAATAACCAACATAAGGATATCCGTTTTTTTTCATCAGGAATGAAGCAAAGGTTAAAGCTGGCAATGGCAATTTTATCTGATACTTCACTGTTATTACTCGATGAGCCTACCACGAACCTAGACACAAAAGGGATGGACTGGTACTTGGGTTTAATAGAAAAATTCAAAGGTAATAGGACGATTATTGTTGCTTCCAATGAAGAAAGGGATTATGGTTTTTGTGACGAAAAACTGAATATCATGGATTTTAAGAAGAAGAAATCAAATGAAACCAAGAACTAATTAGCTGTTAAATTCTTCGCTCTAAAAGTTTAAATTTAATATATAGGGAACAGAACAGTGAGACCTTTCGTTCTTATTACGGTTCATAATAAGAATCCTTTGGCTATTATTATGTATCTTCGCCTTCGAGAAAAATAAGAATAAATCCTTTTGGGATACTAATCCAATAACAATATAATACTGGCATGTTTGTTCGTTGTTTGATACTGATTTTAATTATTATTTGTAATACATCCATTACTGTTTTCAGCCAATCCATTACGATTTTGAATGAAACGGCAGACTTGTATTTTTCCCAAGAAAAATATAAGGAAGCATTGGATAATTATGTTAAAGTACAAAAGGAAAAACCCAATAATCTAGATATCAAATACAAGTTGGGCGTTTGCTATATGGAACTGGGTAATGTACAGAATGCAGAACAATATCTGCTTTTTGTAGCTAATCAAAAAGGAAGTAATTCTGATGCTTGGTATCAGTTAGGTAGATTAAACCATAAAAAAAGCCAATTCAAAAAAGCCATTCAGCATTATAAAAGGTATATGAAACTAGTAAATGCCGGAGAGTATAAAAGAGCATTGGCTAAGCATTATATCAGTCAATGTGCTTCTGCAAGGGAAATTAAGTATTTGGATGAGTTGGCAATAGTGGATAATCTTGGCAACGTGATCAATAGCACATATGATGATTATGCACCCATTATGAGTCCGGGTAGGGAGAATACAATCTATTTTTCTTCAGTAAGACCTGGGAATAAAGGCGGATTGAGGGATCCTGTAGGTTTGGAAGATGAACTATTAGGGACATACAAAAGTGATATTTATACGTCTAAATTGGTGAATGGAGAATGGACTTCCATTCGTCCGTTTGATAACTTGATTAATTCGTCAAAGAATGATCAGATTCTAGGATTTAGTGACGATGCCACTGTTTTGTATTATTATAAAGGATATCATCCTAGCCATGATGGTGCTATTTTTACGGATACACTAAAGGCATCTGAAGAAATCATTTTTCCAGAAGAGTTCCGAAGTCCGATAAAAATAAAAACCGGAGATGAAACTCCATTTTTCTTTAATGATTCGATCATCCTTTATTCTTCTAGGCGAGAGGGCGGATATGGCGGATTGGATTTATATGTGGTTAGAAGACTTCCTGGCGGATTTTGGACGAGAGCGGAGAACCTTGGTCCGGAAATCAATACTCCATATGATGAAAAATGTCCATTCCTTAGCAAAGATGGAAGAACCTTGTTTTATAGTTCCAATAGTAAAAAAAGTATGGGAGGATTTGATATTTTCAAATCTATTTTTGTGGATGATACAAGAGAATGGAAGACCCCGATAAATGTGGGGACACCCATTAATTCTCCCGGCGATGAACTTTATTTTTCCATTTCTAAGGATGGCTTGAAGACTTATTTTTCTTCGGATAGAATAGGTGGAAAAGGAGGAATGGATCTTTATGCAGGATATTTTAAGACTGTACAAACGGGAATGCTTAACCAATCGTATCCCATTGCTTTC
>JAHDHJ010000226.1 GCA_020631375.1 Saprospiraceae bacterium
GAATGGATGTACATCCATCCTGAATACAACAATAGATGTTAATGAGCCTACAACGGGGATGGAAACTTATGTAGGTTGCCAAGGAGATGGATATTCAGTAGTTATAAATGGTACGACTTATAGTGAATCTAACCAAACAGGTACTGAAACATTGATAGATGCAAATGGTTGTGATAGTGTAGTTACTATTAATTTGGTTTATAATGCTCCTTCTTCTAGTACGGAGAATAATGTAGGATGTTCAGGAGATGGATATTTTGTAGTTGTAAACGGTGTAACCTATAATGAGAATAATCCGACAGGTACAGAGTTGATGACGAATGCCTTAGGTTGTGATAGTTTGATTACGATTGATCTAGTATTTAATCCTTTACCAGTTCCTGTGATAAGTGGTCAGACTGCATTCTGTGCAGATGAAGTAACAACTACTCTTACTGCGGAAGCTGGTTATCAAAGCTATGAATGGTCCGGAAGTTTGGGTAATAACCCACAAGTACAAGTAGGGGCAGGTACTTATACTGTTACTGTAACGGATGGAACTACCGGTTGTACCGGAACGAATTCTATTGCAGTTGTCGCAAATACATTAGATATATCCGCCAGTATTACAACGGATTATAATGGATTTGATGTGAGTTGTCAAGACTTGGTTAATGGTGATGGAGAAGCAGAAGTTATGGTTAATTCTGGAACCGCTCCATATTCATATACTTGGAGTAATGGAAATACTACTCAAACGGCGACAGGCTTAGTAGCAGGAACATATACAGTAACAGTAATAGATGTTACAGGATGTAATGCTACAGCTACGGTTACCTTGGATGCACCAACGCCACCAATAGCTACAGCTACAGCTACAAATCCACCGTGTTTTGGTGATTTAGATGGAACTATAACCGTAACACCGATAGGAGGAGTAGGTAATATAGAGGATTATGAATATTCTATAGATGACCTCGATTACTTCCAATCTGATTCTATATTCGGACACTTAGGAAGTGGTACGTATGAAGTAATAGTAAGTGATGGGAACGGTTGTACTGGTACGACATCAATAACGATTGCAGATGGTACGGATCCTATAGTAGATTTAGGTGCAGATATTCAAATAGAATTAGGTGATAGTGTTCGTTTACATGGTGCTACTAATTTACTAATTGATTCTATTATATGGAACCCGATGACACCAGACATGAGTTGTACAGATTGTTTAGCTCCTTGGGTACAGCCACAGGATGATATCATTTATACCTTGACAGTGTATGATGCAAATGGTTGTAATGCCACGGATGATGTATTGATAGAAGTCTTGAAAATCAGAGATGTTTACGTACCGAACGTATTCTCTCCGGATGGATCAGGATTCAATGATATATTCACAGTATATGGTACTTCGCAAGTAAGAAGAGTCGTAGAAATGAAAATATTTGATAGATGGGGAGAATTGGTTTATTCAGAGGAAGATTTCCCTATTAATTCATATTCATATGGATGGGATGGTAATTTCAGAGGTAAGCCGATGGATCCTGCAGTATTTGCATACTATATCATAGTAGAATTTATCGATGGAGAAACGGAAATGATAAAAGGAGATTTGACTTTAACCAGATAAATTTTCTTAGCTTTTCAATAAAAAGGAAAGAGGAACTGTTAAAAAACAGTTTCTCTTTCTTTTTTTTAAGAATCATGCCATCAATTATAGATTTAAATGTGTTTTCATTTTTAATTCAAAGAAAAATTTATGACATTTGCATGCTCTATGTAAAATTTGTGCATATGTTATTCATTATTAAAAGATTATAAACAGAAGACGAAGATGAGAAAGGCTGATCTTGTAAACGGAATTTCAGAAAAGACAGGTATCCCTAAAGTTGATGTACTAGTGGCGTTAGAACAGTTCTTTAAGGAAGTAAAGGAAACTTTAGCTGACGGAGAGAATGTTTATATCAGGGGATTTGGGAGTTTTGTAGTAAAAACCCGAGCTAAAAAAATAGGTCGCCATATCAAGAAAAATGTGGCAATTGAAATACCGGAACATTGCATTCCCTCTTTTAAACCTGCAAAAGTATTTGTAGAGCAGGTAAAAGAAAGTGTGAATCCAAGTGATATTAAAGAATAATTAGATGAATAAGAAGCAACTCTCCCTATTAGGTATTACTTTTGCACTGATTATAGGGTTGTACTTTATTCCGATTAAACCAAGTGATAGTGATTTGGTAGATCGATCCAGAGCTTTGGAAATGGAAGCGACGGACGAATCGACTTTAATCAAGACCGCTAAAGATAAATACTCAACTGCTGAATTGGCTGACATACAAGTATCAATGGATATGTTTGGAGCAGCAAAAACAGATGAAGGAAAATTACCTTGGCTTGAAAAAATTTCGGGTTCTTGGTATGCTTTGGGAGAACCTGCCTTAGCAGGAGTCTATGCAGAAAAGATAGCAGAACTTAGGAATGATGAGGAAAGTTGGGCAATAGCCGGAACAACTTACGCATCTGGGATTAGGCACTATAAAGAGCATAAAAATAGAATGTTTTGTCAAGGTAGGGCGGTGAAAGCATTAGAGAATGCGATTTCCATAAACCCTAAGGAAACAAACCATAGATTGAATTTGGCTTTGTGTTATGTAGGATTGCCTCCTGAAGAAAATCCTATGAAAGGAATTTTGATGCTTAGGGAAATGGTGGAGAAAGACCCCAAGAATGTAGCGGTACTTAGCCAATTAGGGCAACTAGCGATACAGACGGGACAATACGATAAAGCCATAGAGAGGCTTAATGCTGCTTTTATGGAAGATTCGGGAAATAAGACAGTTCTAACATATTTGATTGCGGCCCATAAGGCTAAAGGAGATACTGCCAAGGCAGTAGAATATGAAAGAATGCTAAATAAACTTAATTGATTCATTTATAAAAACGAAGGTTATGCCTTGCGGAAAGAAAAGAAAAAGACATAAGATTGCTACGCATAAACGTAAAAAGAGATTGCGTAAGAATCGTCACAAGAAAAAGAATAGATAATTAATTCCGTATCCCATTTGGGGTTTGGGATGGATTTAAACAAGCCTGTATCGAATATATGTTCGGTACAGGCATGACTTGTAATTAGTAATTACTAATTTTCAATGCGATTTTAGATAAGAAGAATAAACAGTATTACGAATAAACACAACGTAAATCAAGATATATCTTACCCAACAATATCATCTGTTTATGCATCTTATCCTATTGGCAATAATAATTTTTTAACCTTAAAATTAGGAGTATTCCAATTTATCGGAATACGATAAAGTACTAAAATAATAAAGGTTAAGATACTTGTGTTTACCAATTTATACTTAAAAGTATATTGGCAATTAGATAATTAGATAATTAGGTGATTAGCTGATGTATCTAATTTTGAATATACTTGATGCCCTATTTTTGACGCTCTTTGGCGTTTAGGCATTTCCCATTGTTAATAGATTTAGATTTTATTATCTAGGATGTTTTAATTCTATTTATAAGCAGGTTTTGGATCCTTACAGAAAAAAGGATGATAATTTGGATAAAGAACTGATAATTGATTCTACACCTACTGTAGTCCAAATAGCGTTTTTGGAGAAAGGCAGGCTTGTAGAAATACATAATCAAAAAACGAATACCAATTTTACCGTTGGGGATATATTCCTTGGACGAGTGAAACGGACTATGCCCGGATTGAACGCCGCTTTCGTAGATACGGGCTACAAGAAAGATTCGTTTTTGCATTATACGGATTTGGGACCACGTCTGAAATCCTTGATGAAATTCGCCAAGCAAGGCATACATGGTTCTCAAACGAGCCATCGTTTGGATGATTTCGTAATGGAACCAGAAATCATCAAAACAGGCAAGATAGACCAAGTACTGAAAAAGAAAGATTCCATTCTGGTACAGATTCTCAAAGAACCGATTTCCACTAAAGGACCTAGATTGAGTTGCGAAATTACAATACCAGGTAGATATGTCGTTTTAGCTCCATTCCAAAATGGAACGAATGTTTCTAAAAAAGTTAGTAATAACGAAGAAAGAAAGCGGCTTAAGGCATTGGTGGAAAGTATTAGGCCTAAAAACTTTGGATTGATAGTCCGAACCGCAGCCGAGGGGAAAAAAGTAGCGGATCTCCATGAGGAAATAATGAATCTCATGGCAAAGTGGAAACAGGTACATGCCGAATTGAAAAATGCCAACCCGCCAAGGAAGTTATTAAGCGAATTGGATAAAACAACAAGTATCCTTAGGGATTTGTTGAGTGATAATTTCAATAGGATTGTTGTCAATGATAAGGAAATGTATGATAATATCCGTACGTTCATGAAAGGCATCGCTCCTAATAAAGTCAACATTGTACAACATCATACCGGTAAGAAATCCATTTTTGAGCAATATGGCGTTACCCGCCAAATCAAATCTTCTTTTGGTAAAACGGTAACCATGAAAAGTGGTGCATACCTGGTAATAGAACATACCGAGGCTATGCATGTGATAGATGTGAACAGCGGTCAGAAAATACCATCGGGTGCGGGAGGTGTGGATCAGAGTGCCTTGAAGGTAAATATGGAATCGGCACAGGAAATTGCCCGCCAATTGCGATTGAGGGATATCGGAGGTTTGATTATCATTGACTTTATTGACATGAAAAACCCAGACCATAGAAAGGAGCTGGTTCAGAATATGAAAGAATTTATGAAAAAGGATAGGGCGCAACATACCATTCTTCCTTTAAGTAAATTCGGATTGATGCAAATCACCCGCCAAAGAACGGGACCGGTAATAAAAATTGATACATCGGAAAATTGCCCATCATGTAATGGAAGCGGAAAAATCCAATCTTCCATGCTTATTACGGAAGAAATAGAAAGGGATTTGGAATTTGTAATGTTATCTCATCCTAAAATCAAATTGAACATAAAGGTTCATCCTTATGTAGAGGCATTTTTGAAAAAAGGATTTCCTAGTAAAAAAATGTCTTGGTGGCTGAAATTCGGTAGGAGAGTGAAAGTGGAGGGTACTTTTGAATTTTCCATGTTGGATTATAAATTCTTCGATGCGAATAATGATGAAATCAGATTGAATTAAAACCTAGCTAATAATTTGGAAAACCTTTGAATCCGGTAAAAGATTCAAAGGTTTTTTACTTATTGCAGTTTACAATAAAGTCTAAGAAATGAACTTACGCCAACTCTTCCTCAATCACGTAGCCCAAACAAGTGATATGCCTTTGATGCTTGAAATACAGCGGGGAGAAGGCATATATTTATACGATAAGGAAAACAAACCTTACCTTGATTTAATTTCGGGGATAAGTGTGAGTAATTTAGGGCATTGCCACCCCGAAGTAGTGGAAGCTGTACAAAGCCAAGTGGGAAAATACATGCACACGATGGTCTATGGTGAATTTGTAATGTCGCCCCAAGTAGAACTGGCAAGTTTGTTAGCGGATAATCTTCCTAGTAATTTGAATAGTGTTTATTTCGTGAATTCCGGCTCTGAAGCAACAGAAGGAGCAATGAAATTAGCCAAAAGATTTACAGGGAAGCGAGAAATTATTTCTTGTAAAAAGGCATATCATGGCTCTACCCAAGGGGCAGCCAGTCTGATGTCAGATGATTATTTTACCCAAGCATTCCGACCATTATTACCGGATATCAGGCATATCGAATTCAATAATGAAAACGATTTGCAATCCATTTCGGAGAAAACAGCCTGCGTGATTATGGAAACAGTTCAGGCGGAGTGGGGTGTACGTGGTCCAGAAAATGATTATCTGAAAAAGGTTCGGAAACGATGTGATGAAACGGGGACATTGTTGATTTTGGATGAAATACAAGTAGGTTTTGGCAGGACGGGAAGTTTATTTGCTTTTGAGCAATATGGAATCGTGCCGGATATATTATTATTGGCAAAAGGAATGGGTGGAGGAATGCCGATAGGTGCATTTGTATCCTCGAAAGAAATAATGAGCGCCTTTATGGATAATCCGTTCTTGGGACATATCACAACATTTGGAGGGCATCCGGTAACTTGTGCAGCCGCACTAGCTACCTTAAAAGTAATGCTTCGGGAAAATTATATTTCCGATGTAAGAAGAAAATCCGAATTATTCAAAAA
Source organism: Saprospiraceae bacterium (assembly GCA_020631375.1). Lineage (GTDB taxonomy): Bacteria > Bacteroidota > Bacteroidia > Chitinophagales > Saprospiraceae > JAHDCE01. Next base: position 6,136 of record JAHDHJ010000226.1, read on the forward strand.
ACATCTCAAACATCCGGCAATTAAACAAATCAGAAGCACCGGATTAATTATGGCAATAGAAATCGGAAACTTTGATTTTGTCCTGGCCATTATCCATGAAGCCCTGTCGAATGGAATTATTGTTGATTGGTTTTTGTTTAATAATGAATCCATCAGAATAGCACCTCCACTCATTATTACAGATGAAGAAATAGAAAAAGCTTGCTCAATTTTAATTGCAGCGATAAATAAAGTTTGCAATTAAGCAGATGACTAGATATTTTAGATATAGAGATTTTTAGATGAAATATAATATTGCTTACCATAATCTTATAATAGCACTACTATTGGATTATTTTTGTCCAATTACTTAATTCATTTCTAAAAACTTGTCACTAACCTTTTTTGCAATTTCTTCCATTTCCTCTTTTTCTACTTTTAATTTGAGGGAAGTGATAGCCATTTGGGCTTCATGTTGGAAAGGAATCAAATGCACATGTGTATGCGGTACTTCCGTACCAATGACCAGAACGCCCACACGTTTGCAAGTGATACATGTTTCCAATGCCTTGGCTACCCTTTTGGAAAATAAATGCAAACCCGATAAAGTATCATCGTCCAAATCAAAAATATAATCCACTTCTTTTTTGGGTACACAAAGCGTATGACCTTTTGCAAGAGGATTAATATCAAGGAAAGCATAAAAATCTTCCGTTTCTGCTATTTTATAAGATGGTATTTCTCCTTGGATAATTTTACTGAAAATAGAACTCATAATATTTGTATTTAAATAATCAAACGAATATGAATGAATTATTTAATCATAGCAAGTTCAGTTGGCATTTTGAACATATATTTT
>JAHDHJ010000227.1 GCA_020631375.1 Saprospiraceae bacterium
AATATTTTGCAGGCCATAAGGCTGCCGACTCTAAAAAGGGTGAAGCTACTTTAGGCAAATACAATTTATATATATCATAAATTTCCCTCAACAAATTTGTAGCATTTGATAGATCTTCATCGTCAAATGAAGACAAATCCTTATCTACTGTAATTTCTCCATCCTTGCATAAGGATTCTATAAATTGGCATAATGACGCTTTTGACAATGGTTGAATTTTGAAAATGAGGTGTATCTTGGAAATTTTCCGACTACAATATATAAATCATTTCCCCAAGTATAAAAGTTCCATAAACTTTATAAGTTCCTAAATTCCATACTATAAGACAATTATTCTCCAAAGGAAAAATAAAATTCAAAAATCACTTTTCTATTTTTTTCAAAGTTCTGCCCTAAAAATTAGGTAACAACTTAAAAATAGCCGTAGTTTTGTACGATTTTTTTGCTCTGAGAATATATTAGGTAGGATATATTTTTCACAATAAACCAGAAAATAAGGCAATCAGATGGAGGATAAAACAGAAATTGGCAAAAAGCTCTATGATTATCAACTAGAGGATCTCAATCACATTTTTGAACGGTTTGAGAATTGTCCTAATGATCATAATCTTTTGTATCAATTACCTACGGGAGGTGGCAAAACTGTCATATTTTCAGAAATAGCCCGCCGGTATATAGAAATGACCCAGAAAAAAGTTCTGATTCTTACCCATAGGATCGAACTTTGTGGACAGACTTCGAGGATGTTATCAGAATTTAAGGTAAAGAATAAGGTTATCGATAGCAAGGTTAAGGAATTGGAGGATCAAGATGAATACGATTGTTTTGTGGCAATGGTGGAAACCTTGAATAATAGATTGAATGACGAGGTAGTTTCTTTTCCTAATGTGGCATTGGTCATCGTGGATGAGGCACATTATAATTCATTTAGAAAATTATTCAAATTCTTTGACAAGTGTTTTATCCTTGGTGTTACGGCTACTCCCCTGAGTTCGAACATCAAATTGCCGATGAAAGAAATCTATAATGAATTAATCGTAGGGCGACCGATTTCATTTTTGATAAAGAATAGTTTTCTTGCGAAAGCGACGACTTATAGCTATGATGTCCGCTTGGGTTCTTTGAAATTGGGTATTAATGGTGATTATACTGTAAAATCTTCGGAGGTTCTTTATTCCACTGCCAAAATGCAGAGTAAATTGCTTTATGCCTACGAGCAGAGGGCAAAAGGGAAAAAGACTTTGATCTTCAACAATGGCATCCTTACTTCCAAACATGTTTATGAGACTTTCCAATATGCGGGTTATAAGGTTAGGCATTTGGATAATACCGCCAATAAAAAGGAAAGAAAGGAGATTTTGGATTGGTTCAAAAATACGCCGGATGCCATTCTTACTTCCGTAAGTATCTTGACAACTGGTTTTGATGAACCGACTATCCAATGTATCATACTCAATCGAGCAACCCGCTCGCTGAGTTTATATTATCAGATGATTGGTCGGGGTTCACGTTATTTGCCCAACAAAGGAACTTTTGATGTATTGGATTTGGGTAATAATGCGGCACGTTTCGGAATGTGGGAAAACGAGGTCGATTGGCAGAGGATCTTCCGAAATCCTAACCAATTTTTGGAAAATCTAGTTACGGATGAAGATATTGAAAGGAATTTTGTCTATAGGATGCCGGAAGAAATCCGCAAGGAATTCAGCAAGACCGAAAATGTTGATTTTGATATCAAAAAAGAAAGTGATAAAGTAAAACTTGAGGGTTTACGTTCTTTTACTGTTCTGGAAAGGGCTATTGACCAACACCTCGAGATGTTAGTAGAGAATAGCGATGACTTATTGGATGCATTGGGTAAATTCCGTTTATTGAATGAGGATATTCACGATCGGGTAAGAAGATATTGCTATTATATTTGTAAAAGCACCAAGAATTATCGGGAATGGGCACAGGAAGAGTATAAAAGTAAATTGAAGAAAAAAGTAATGAATTCTTTTTGATAGATATGATATTCATTTCCATCAATAATATATAAAAAGGTCATTTTCCCCCTTGAGGAAAAATGACCTTTTATTATTTACTTTTGAAAATAACAGAACCTATAACTTCACTACTTTTTCACTATAAGCAATATTTCCTGAAATTATCCTGATGAAATAAGTACCATTCGCAACATCATCCATTTCAAAAGTAATTTGGCTAACACTGTCTAATAAATAGTTTTCATTTTTTAATAACCTACCCGACATATCAAATAATTCTACTTGTACATCATCCTTAAAATCACTTTGTTGATGACTAATATTGATATACAAATTTCCTTTGGTTGGATTAGGAAACATAGTGATTTCCTTAATATTTTCTTCCCTATTGATATAAATTACATCTGAATATTCAAAAGTACCATCCAAATCGACCATTTTCAGCCTATAATAATTCATTCCTGCCCTTGGGTTTTCATGAGTGAATTCATAATCTTGCTTTATGGCAGAATGACCTGCAGCCTCTACTATCTCTATCATTTCAAACGATTTAGAATCGAATGAATGTTCAACTTCAAAGTATGCGGAATTCTCTTCAGTAGCCGTTGTCCAATCCAAAACATTTCCTTTTCCCTCAACATATTCCCCCTTGAATGATAAAAGTTCTATTGGTAAAGGACTCGCACTAATCCCTACTCCAAATCCGGAAAACCCATTTGTGAAAGTAGCAGAAAAAGTGTGATCCGTATTTCCAAATGCGACATAAGTCGCCGCCTGTGATGAAATAGGAATAGAAGACGGATTCCCTGCAGTAACATCAGAGATAGCATTAGCCCCATTTACCTTATGAATAAATGCATTATTCCTTGATTCAGTGGTCGCTCCTTCCCAGCCCGTAACTTCTGCATCTGTATAATACATCGTTATGGTATAGCCATTTGGATCGGAAGTGGTATTTGTTGTCGGCGTAATTTTATATGATTTTGAAAACAAATACGTTGTTACATCCGTATTTACAAAACCTACAGACCCAGTTCCTTGTCTATCTACTTCGACTCTCGTACATCCATAATCATGTGATGACGCTGAATTATCTATGGTACACATGATATTTCCCGTTGCTTGATCGAAAAAATGTACAATAGCTCCCGCACCCAAATCATGTTCTGCATAACCAGAAACGACATTAACCGCTTCTTGAATAACCGCCGGAGATCTCCCCTCTACTACAAGGTCATCCACTAACCACCAGTAATCATTGCTTCCTTGGTACCTGAATGTAATATCGACACTAGCTTGACCGTCGGCAATAGCACTAATATCCAAAGCTATATTTTCTGGCTGTGTAGTACATCCATTTTCGGACAGTCCATCATTCAGTGTATATACTTGTGAAGTAGTCCCATTATCAACAGTTATTGTAGTAATATCATTTTGGTAATTACAATAATGCTGCTCAAATTTCAGCATTATATCTGTTACCCCAGAACAATCGGTGTTGAAAGAAAAAGTAGCATCTTCAGAAGGACCGTTACCATAACCATCCGAATCAAACATCATATAACCATTTGCTATCGTAGTAAAACCCGGTGGGCCAGAAACATATGTCCCCCAATTAGCTGGAGTTCCTGTCGTATGTACCCATACTTGTGAATTACTCGCATTGAGTGTCAAACCTGCCGTACTAGCAAAAGTATTGGAATAAATTGTCGAAATAGGTCCTGCATCCGCTAGTGCTACATCATCATCCATAAAAGTAAAACACAAAAATCCTTCTACTCCTCTAAGGGCATTACTTCCTGTTACATTAGCAATATTAACGATTATATTCTCTGTTCCTTCTACTATTGCATCTTCCTTAACTGTCAATATAACTGTTTGGGCAATATTCCAGTTCGCAGTTGTAAAAGTGAAAACTGATGAATTGATTGTATAATCCGTTCCTAAGGTAGCCGATCCAGACAAACCCAATGTTACATCAGTATCTGCATTCGGAGCAGAATCCAAACTTAGACTAAAAGAAATATCTTTTGTATTACAACTTGTACCTTCAGTATAAGAACTAGCAGCAGAGGATGAAAAATTTACTGCGGGTCCTGTTGAAAGAATAGTAAAATCAGTATTAGAAATATCAAAAAAGATATTGTCTGAGCAACGAATCTGGATTCTATTATTTGTACCCGGCACTCCCGCGGGTACTGTTATCATTTCACTACCATCATTTGCAACATCTTTTGCTATTATTCCTGGATAAGTCAATCCTCCGTCCGTTGATAGATAAATATCTACGGTTGCACAATTAATAGGTGCTGCTGTTGTACCTGCTACATCCCAAGTAACGGTTTCAGTATCCCCTGCATTCCAAGTAAGCCCCGTATTAGGGTTCGTCACTAAAAATGGTCCGGCAGTAGCTACAGTTGTCACAGACATTAAATCATAAGAAGTACAACCTGAATTCGTATTATTGTCCCTTACAGTGAATGCAAATTCCATGTCTCTAGACACACTTGGTAGCACTTCCCAAGTTGGAGTAACATTATTTATGATGTCGTCTAATTTAGGAAAATACCTATATGGTACTGCTACCGGATCGAAAGAACGGAACATTGGGCCGACAGTCCAAGTATCTTGGGGAGCAGTATTTACACCATTATTTTCTGGATCATTTTGTTCCCAACAATAAGTCAACCCTGCATCATCAGGGTCAGAAGCTATACCTGTTAATAAAAAAGGAGTTGAAGCAGGTATTATATAATTTGAACCCGCATCCGAGCTAGGACCTGAATTTCCTGATGAAATCAGTTCAGCACAAACATTCTCTGATCCATTATTGATTGCATTTACAATATCCCTAATATTGACATAATGAAAATAATCATCACTTTGTCCTTGTACATTCGCAGCACATATTCCAGCATAGCCCATAATCGTACTTGCGCTTCCCGGCTCTACTTCTGTAGAACCACTACCGCTCCTACAGCTATTATTACTCTGGGTATGGTAACCTCCGAATTGGTGTCCCATTTCATGAGCTACATAATCTATATCGAATGGATCTCCAACAGGAGCAGCTCGCCCAGTATAACCTCTTCCCTTATGGGTTCCACCTTGGTTGACACTTGAGCATACACAAGTCAAACAACCTGCATTCCCTCCCCCTGTAGTATTGAAATTATGTCCAATATCATAATTGTTTACACCAATAACAGCATCCAAAGTTTCTGCTGTTTTTGTATTCCATTCGTTTGTCCAAGGATCTGTTCCTCCATTGAGATAAATCACCTGGTCATTATTAGCTATCATCTGCATTGTAATTCCCAAATCGATTTCATAAACTCCATTAACCCGAGCCATTGTTACATTCATAGCAGACTGTACGATAGCTTTATCTCCTGCGGTAGTACCTGTAGTTCCTCCTGCTTGGGCAATATGATATTGAGCATATTCCCCAGTACAAGATTGGGCAAGCCTATATCTTCTTAAATTACAATCTCCATTAGGACCAGCATTATTTATATTTTCTTCATCAACTTTATTTGAAGAATCTGCATGTTGGGTATGACACTGGAAACCTTCATCTGTCTTCTTTACATCTTTTCTATAATAGACCATATAGTCTTTATTGTCCATAGTCAATGGATCTATATAGACTGTGCTATGTTTCCCTGATCTTATCATGCCATTAAAACCATGATATGGCGAATAAGTAATTCTTAAATCCGCAGTTGCATCATCTATTCCTTTACCAATATAGGATTTCAATTCTGGAAATTTTGCTGCCAAATCAGGATGCATAAGTTCTGCATCCACCAATCTAAAGCGTTCCAATTTACCATTTGGCATTGGAAATTCTAATACGACATCCTTTTTATTAACTTGATTATCCGTTCTTAGAGGAACATCTTGTGTCAATTCTTTGAATAAATTTATATCCAAAGAAATAGTTCTAAATTTTGAAGGTTGTGTAATTCTTTGTTTAAGAGGAATATTATTCTTTTTTAAGGAGGATTCCTTCCATAAGTTTTGACCAAATAAGCTTACGCATAAGCATAAACTTACAAGGGTAAGTAAAGAATATTTCATAAATTTGTAATTGAATGAATTTAATTGCCTATTACAAATGTAGTAATCATTTGCTAATATTTAATTATATTGTAAAAAAACATATATACCTTATGCCTTTTTCAACAATATCATTCTTTTACTTTCGAAAAACATATTGTTTATTCTGCAAAATCAGAATAAAATGATTTCAGTCAGCCTATATGTGGTAATAGTAAATTCGCATGTAGTGATATCCAAATTCAATCGTTGAGAACCAAAGGTTGTAGTAAGATAGAAAGTGTTAATGTGAACTATTTTTCAAAGAAATCAACTCAAAAAGAAAGAGCGAAAATCTACACTGTTCCTTTATTTTTTTGCCTCCAAATAGAAATAATCATCCTTATTGCAAACCCTAATGAAGATATAACAGCTCCAGTTCCAAACAATAACATTTCTGTCCTCATGTAGCTATACAACTGGTTTTGTTTCTCTCTACCTATTTCTCCAAATATATCATTCCAAGTATCATCATTTAGGTTGTCAACAAAAGTTTGGAATAAGTTAATATTTTGTATCAAATAAGCAATAATTGGGATACAGAGAAAAATCAGTACTAGCTTCAACCAATTAATATTAGATATCAATGAATATTTCAGTAAGAAAATATGTCTTGTCATAATAATGAATATAACTATAAAAGCTACATTGGTTATTAAGAATTCATAAGAATTCATAACAGAAATAAGAGGGTATAATACTACAATACAAACTACTGCAGTGATTATCCACCATACAATTTCCATAATCCATTTCAACCTGATATCAGCTTTCATAATTGTAACTTTGTTTATTCCAGCATAATATTTTCTAAGTAAACCATCTGGACAAAAAAAGAGGCCATATCCTATTGGACATGACCTCTGTATGTT
>JAHDHJ010000228.1 GCA_020631375.1 Saprospiraceae bacterium
TATAGCGACAAACAAAGCCTCCATCTATAACCAAATAAACATTTTTGCAAATTTCACCGGGAATGATTAAGGTGTCTTTTGATTTTACTTTAATTACTTTTAAGTGTGTCTTTATTTGTAGAATGGTCTCATCAGTAACCTTCTGGTTTTGAAGACTGTTTAGATAAACTTCGATGAATTGTGTGATTTTTTCTTGATTCATATCTTGAATTAAAGGATATGCTGGTTTTTTAGATAATTGGCTACAACATTGTATAAACGCAATAGCGGTTTGAGTACAAACTCGAACCGCTATTGTATTTATTTAAGTATATTACCAAAATAAAATTTAGCACGTATAATCCACTATTGCGTTTATATGAGACCATTAACTCAATGACGGAACAGCCTTTCGGAATCCAATTCATCCCAATTCATTAATCCTTGGGATTCAAAATCCCTACAAGTTCCTTGACTTCTTTAAGGGTTTTCTTGGCATCTTTTCTTATTTCTGCAGAGGATTCCTTTATCTTATTTTTGAAATTTTTCTTATTGGAATTAATTTCTTCATATCGTTCTCTTATTGGACGACATAATCCGACCAAGCCTTCTGCTACTTCTCCTTTCAAATCCGAATATTTCAAATTTGAATCCCTATAGTCATCCATTAATGAAGCATGTGCTTCCATTCTTCCACTCGCTTCCAATAAATCAAATAAATTCTGAACTCCCGGACTCATTCCCTCTGTGGCTTCACCCGTGTCAGTAACTGCGGATTTTACCTGCTTTCTAATCCTTGCCTCATCTCCGAAAATATTTACATAATGCTTTTCCCCTAAGCTTTTACTCATTTTTTTGAGTGGATTGGCTAAGGAAAGTATTTTCATATTTTTAGTGTACAATGGTTCGGGATGGGCAAAATATTCTTTCCCGAATTGATGATTGAATCGCTGAGCGATATCACGGCTCAATTCCAAGTGCTGGGTCTGGTCTTTGCCAATAGGCACAAAATCCGCATGGTATATCAGAATGTCGGCTGCTTGTAAAACAGGATAATTAAAAAGTCCGGCAGAAACGAAAGCCTCCTTGTCCTTGTCTTTTAATTGCTCACTTTTGTCCTTGAATTGGGTCATTAGATTCAACCTTCCGAAAGAACATACATTCCCTAAAATCCAATACAATTCTGCATGTTCAGGAACTAGGGATTGGATGAAAAGGTTCTCAGAATTTATACCACATGCCAATAATTGCAAAGCCATATTCCAAGTGTTTTCCCTTAGGTTTTTGGCTTTATAAGGCATGGTCATGGCATGATAATCCACTACACCATATGTACAATTATAATCTTCCTGTAAATTCACCCAGTTTTGGACTGCACCCAAATAATTTCCCAGATGCATATCACCTGTGGGTTGGAGGCAGGAAAGGACGTTTTTCTTTTTATTACTCATTATATTCTAGATATTTTTTTGAGATAGAAGCTCAAATGGCTGCGACTACAGAAATTTCCACATTCACATATTTGGGAAGATTGGCGACTTCTACCAATTCTCTGGCAGGAGCGGTATCCTCATTGAAATACGTAGCGTAAACAGCATTTATCCTAGCATAGTTCCCCATGTCGGAAACAAATACGGAACACTTAATTATATTCTCAAAATTTGTACCCGCATTATCCAGTATTGCCTTGATATTCTTCATCACTTGGTGGGTCTCATTTTCTATGGTATCGGTGATTAATTCTCCGGTACTCGGATCAAGGGCGATTTGTCCCGAGCAATATAAAACCCCATTATATTCAATGGCTTGGTTATACGGACCTACGGGAGCAGGTGCATTATTGGTATTGTGTATCTTTTTCATTAGATCAGATTTTCTTATTGGCTGCAAATGTAAGGAATTTAGATAGAATTAAAATTTTCATTTGAATCTAAAGTATAAAGAAAGGCTACAGTCGTATAATAAAACGCTACAGAAATATAAACTAGCTGATTTTATTCCATAAACGAACTGATATTGGATTCAAATAAAATAATTATCAATATGGAATTAGGATTACTTTTTTAAATTTTTTCATCAAACGTAAAATTGAAAATTATGAAAAAGGTAAGTTTGTATTTGGCAGTATTATTCACATTTGTTTTATTTATGGCATCTTGTGATAGGGAAGATTATTTCGAGGGTGAGGGAGATTATAATGGTCTCAATGATGATTGGGGAGATGAACCGGCAAATGATGGAGGAGAAGGAAATGACCATGGACACCAGGGAGGTGAATCGGATTTTGTAATATTAACCACTTATTCAATTAGTGGAAATCAAATTACGAAAATAAAGGATTATGATGTTGCCCAACAATTTCAATTTGATCAGGATGATGTAGGGAAACACCAAAAGATGTGGGATTATTATGCTTCATTAATCCCACTAGAAAACAGAGGGTACATTACAGAATTCGTTGTTTTTCATGGAGAAGGTAATTTGGCAGGATATGTCGAACCAATTGACGAAAATGATTTGAGCAAATGGAGGATGGGATTGGCTATTGATGTAACGGGTGATTTGGACAATAGGGACATTAAGGAAGAATTCGCATATGTAGCTATTCATGAATTTGCACATGTATTAACTTTGAATTCCTCACAAGTAGATGTAGGAGGCAGTGAAGGAAATTGTGCTAATTTCCATACAGGAGAAGGCTGTAGTAAGTCGAATTCTTATATCAATGCTTTCTTTGAATTGGGATGGAAGGATATTTATGATGAATTCAGGGCTTTGGGAGAAAGTGATTTACATGATTTCTATCAGAAATATAGTGATAGATTTGTTACGGATTATGCGGCATCTAATCCGGGAGAGGATATTGCAGAAGTATTTTCAGTATTCGTGACACAGGACAATGCACCTTCCGGCAATTCTATAGCAGATAAAAAAATTAACCTGATGTATAATTATCCCGAATTGGTTTCACTGAGAAATGAGATTAGGAATGATCCTACATTAAGGGAGATCCAACCGGGAAGTTGGGTGAAAACAGGAAGAAAACAACGAGTTTTCAATAAGAAGTTCTTTTAGGAGGAAGCAATAACCCAACATATTGATACGGTGATTGATCTTTTTTTAAATGGCATTTTAATAGAAAAAAACCGAGTATAGATATGAATACTTCTATTCTAAAATACTTAGTTTTTCTTGGGCAACTTATTGCTGTTTTAATATCTGTATTTAAGCCCAGCCAAAGCTGCTTATGCCGCATATACGAGAGAGACCGTTAAAAAACAAAAAAGCTGCAAGACTTCGTCTTGCAGCTTTTGTAGCGCTAATCGGATTCGAACCGATGACCTCTACCCTGTCAAGGTAGCGCTCTAAACCAACTGAGCTATAGCACTGAATTCAATTCTTCTGCAAATATATACAGTTTTTGAATTATTTCAGTTCCAATAGGAAATCATTTTTCTATAATCTCAAATTTTTGTGATAATCGGTTACCTTGGTCATCCACAATAGTAAGTAAATGCTCTCCTTTTTTGGGTGAGAATTCTAATTCATGAAAAGTTTCTGTGGCACCTATATAGGTATTATCCAAATGCCAATAAAGAGTAGCCTTATCATTCCTATGGGTCGCCTTGAAAATACTTTTGTTCTTTTCTCCATCATAGCCCGTTGGAATATAAATTTTGGCTTCGTATTTCGGATAAATCATTTGCATGGGAGATTTATCTTCTGAGAGAATATTGTTACAACCATCCTTGTATTCCGGTAATTTTGAATACATCGGGTTCTTGGATTTATAGTAAAACTCTTCTAATGGAGGCAATACAAACCAAGATTTTTGTTCCATTTCACTAGGAGAGAGACAAGATGCATTTACACGATGTCCCTCGTTATCCAATTGTATAGTTTGATGATATGGGCAGCCTTTGGACCTTGTTCCGCTTTGTGGTAGTCTTATGCTATCAACAGGCTCGCAATGTGGCAATGCAAGATAACCGGATTGTTTGCAGACATGGATTTCTTTCATTTCATCTTCCGGTTTGTCAAACCATTCGCTGCCCGGTAGGAAGTCAAATATATCGAAAAGAATCGGAGCGGAAGCATAGACTCCAATCAATCCCGGTCTGCCTTCGCCATCAGCATTTCCAGCCCAGACGCCTACTGCGTATTTAGGAGTGACGCCAACTGCCCAAGCGTCCCTAAAACCAAAACTGGTTCCGGTTTTCCAAGCAATTTGATTTTCCGAATAAAAATTTTCCCAATTTCCTTCTGATGATGGACGCTCTACATTCTGGATGGTATTCATTGTTTGCCAAATGGCTGCCGCACTCAAAACGGGTGCTTCATTTTTTAGTCGGCTTCTTTTTGTCCTCGGCATTTCCCTGCCAAAAACATAATTGGGTTTCCTGAAATCCAAAGGATCATATTGACCATCATAATCATAAAAATGATTATTCGTCCTTGCCACGCAGGCATACATATTCGTAATGTCCCAAAGATTTCCTTCTGCTCCGCCAACTATTAATGTCAATCCATAATGACTCGGTGGTTTACTCAATGTTGACATGCCCATTTTCTTTAATTTGTCATGGAATTTCTCTACACTATAATTTTGGAGCATTCGAATAAGGGGAACATTCAGGGAACGAACCAATGCCCTGCTTGCCGGAACGGCACCATCATAGGTTTCATAATAATTCATGGGACGGTAATTCCCCATTTGGGTAGGAACATCTGAAATCAGGGAATGGGGTAGGATGGTTCCTTCGTCCAACATGGCTGCGTAAAGAAATGGTTTCAGTATGCTGCCCGTACTTCGTGGAGCTTTGATAATATCTACGCTCGGAGAATGTTCTTTTTTGATGTTGGGCATATTGCCAACATAAGATAAAACATCGCCTGTCTCAACGTCCATTATCATCACACATGCATTGTGGATTCCATTGGCGGCAAGCCGATCCTTATGTCTTTTTAGAATATTATTCGTTTGGGATTGGAAAAACGGATCTATCGTCGTTTTGAGCCGGGTGATGGTATTCTTTTTATTATAAAAATGCTCATAGGCAACCTTATCCAATAAGTGTGGAGCCAATCTTGGAAGTGGCAATGGTTTATCTGGCAAAGGTTCCGTTTTTGCTAATCTACAAGTGGTGGAATCTATTTCGCCGGACGCTTGTAATCTATCCAAAAGCCGGTTCCTTTTGGCTAACAATGCAGCTCTATTTCTCCCCGGATGTATAAGTGCGGGACTATTGGGCAGAACGGCTAGGGTAGTGGCTTCTCCCCAGGAAAGTAGTTCCGGTTTTTTCCCATAATACCGCCAGGAAGCAGCATCCAAACCTACAACATTCCCTCCGAAAGGAGCATTGGAAGCATAGAGCGCAAGTATTTTTTTCTTGGAATTCCCCAATTCCAAACGAGTCGCCATAATGGCTTCGATTATTTTATTGAAGACATTTCTTTTTCTTTGTCCACGTGCCATGCGTATGGTTTGCATGGTCAATGTACTGCCACCACTAACAACCCTATTTTTCCTAATGTTTTGGTCAATTGCCCTTCCGATTCCTTTCGGATCAATGCCGAAATGGTAATGGAATCTTCTGTCCTCAAATTCAATAATGGCCTTTTCGAATTTCTCTGGAACATTCTCCGAAAAAGGAAATCGCCATTGTCCGTCTTTGGCAATACTTGCTCCTAAAAGATTACCTTTCCTGTCTTCCAAAACAATGGAAGTAGGCGTATCAAATAATGGCCGAGGCAAACAAAATACGTATGCGATGGTTAATAAAATTAAAACAATTCCGGTTTTCTTTTTGTGTTGTACAAAAAGGAAATGGAAAATTGATTTTATTTTATTTTTGATTTTCATCAATGCAAAGATACGTTCTGAATGATAATATTTATATTGTCATTTGATTTTGTCTTCTGCCAACTATTATTTGTTGTCGTTTGTTTATTATTTGTATTTTTCTTTTGATTCTAAAATTATAAATTATGAAACTTCGTGCCATTGCTTTTGTGAATAATGATAGGAAAGAAATTGAGGATGATAATTGGGGAAATGTATTTTCTACGCTAGAATTAGCGGATGATATTTTTCCCGAAGCCTTTGATGGTATTGATGCCTTTTCACATTTGAATATTATTTTTTATATGGATAGGGTTTTGGATGAAAAAGCCATTCCAGAATGTCGGCATCCAAGGAATAATAAGGACTTACCCAAAATAGGGACGTACGCCCAAAGGAATAAAAATAGACCCAATAAATTAGGACTAACGACAGTGGAATTAATAGAAAGAAAAGGGAATAAAATTATAGTCAAAAATTTGGATGCAATTCATGGCACTCCCATTTTGGATATTAAACCAATTATGAAAGAATATTTACCAAAAGGTGAAATTAAAGAACCAAATTGGACGGAAGAAATTATGAAGAATTATTGGTAAATCATTGCCTGAATTATGAGATGATTTCCATTAATTCTTTTTCCTTTTTATCATCCATTCCTACTTTCGGTTTTCTCCATTTTAAAGTATTAGAATAATAATCCAATAAAATAGGAACGATATTTTCTACACTGCTAAATTTAAAATTAAAATCATTTTTCAGCCTTGAATTATCAATGGTGAAATAATCACCGTCTATCCAAAGTGGTAAATCCAACCATTGTTTAATTTCATTTTCTGAACAGAATTTTCCATCTACTGAAATTACTTCCGGATTTTTATTTTCAGCTTTTTTTATTGTTTCAAAAAAATCAGCATGCGAAGCATTGAAACTATTGGCATTATAAATAATGTGATTATTATTTACTTCCATTGCTTGGATAATCATTTTAGAAAAATCTTCTACATCAGTATAAGAAATTAAATTCTTTCCACCATTTCCGGCAATGAATTTATCCTGACACATCATTTTATGAAACCAATAATATAAGCGATCCGTAT
>JAHDHJ010000229.1 GCA_020631375.1 Saprospiraceae bacterium
GGTGAACAAACACCTGAAACGGCAGTTATTTTAAAAACCATCGGGTAGAGTAGCTTTTGAATTCTTGCATGATTTTTTTACCCGAAAAATCAAAAGATTTTATTAAAGAAAATACAATTAGCCTTACTAATTTTTAAAAACCGAAAATCATTAATATTTTCACGATTCTTTCGGGACATTTAATGTTATATATAATTCTAATATGGAAAATACAGTAGATATAGAAGCACTCAATCAGCAGATTTATGCAGAAAGTGATTTTGTGGATCGTATCAAGGCAGAAGCAGGAAAAGTAATCATCGGACAACATCACATGATAGAACGTTTGCTTTTGGGCTTATTAGCCAAAGGACATGTTCTATTGGAAGGACTGCCCGGGTTGGCGAAAACATTGGCAATAAAAACATTATCCCAATGTATAGACGCAGAATTCAGCAGGATACAATTCACGCCGGATTTGCTTCCTGCGGATATTGTGGGAACATTGATTTACAACCCCAACAAAAGTGAATTCACCGTAAGGAAAGGACCCATTTTTGCAAATTTCGTCCTAGCAGATGAAATTAACAGGGCGCCAGCAAAAGTACAGAGTGCCTTGTTGGAAGCCATGCAGGAAAGACAGGTAACGATTGGTAATGATACATTTTCCTTAGAAGAGCCTTTTTTAGTTTTGGCTACACAAAATCCGATAGAACAAGAGGGAACCTATCCATTGCCCGAAGCACAAACCGACCGTTTTATGCTCAAGGTACAAATCACCTATCCAGAAAAAGAAGAGGAAAGGAAAATCATCCGCCTGATAATGGGAGGAGATAAATTACCCAAGGTTAAGCCAGTGGTCAGTCCTAAGGAAATCATTAGGGCGAGGGAATTGGTGAGGAGCATCTATATGGATGAAAAAATCGAGACCTATATAACGGATATTGTTTTTGCAACAAGATTTCCCAAGGACTATGGAATGCCGGAATTGGAGCCATTAATCAATTATGGAGGTTCTCCCCGTGCAAGTATCAATTTGGCATTAGCTGCCAAAGCTTACGCATTCTTGCAAAGAAGAGGTTATGTGATTCCCGAGGACATCAGGGAGATTTGCCATGATATTTTGAGGCATAGAATCGGATTGACATACGAAGCCGAAGCGGAAAATATTAGCCAAGAAGATGTTATCAATAAAATATTGGATACGGTAGAAGTCCCATAATTTGGATCTTTCCAAAATGAACAGAAACAAGTTGCGTCTTACACAGCTTGAATTATTTATGATCGAATGAGGATTATAGACCAAGAATCACATCCAGTATGAAATTTGACAAATTCATTGAATTTTCTTTATCAATCCTTTTTTTTATGATGGCTTGCTGCAATCCGATTGCATTGCAGGCACAAAGCAATCCTACGGAAAAAAGGGTGGCAGACTTATTCAAGAATGCCAAGAAGATCCAATGGTATAAGTATTACAAAGGAAGAGTGGATGATATCAATGATGTGGGTTTGGTCATTGCTTATGACGGAAAAGAGTGCAAGGGGTATATCACCTATCTTAGGAGTAGGGAACAATTCAAATTGGAGGGGCATCTGACTGGCGATAAAATAAAATTGAGGGAAACCGATACGGAAGAATCCGTAACGGGACATTTTGAGGGCAAGTTTTTTGGAGATTATGATAAGCTAAAAGCACATTGGTACAATAGGGAAAAAACGAGGGCAGGCTTGCTGATGTTGACTCAGATAGAGAAAGAAGTTATTTTTCCCAGTTATTGCGGAGACAATAAATGGGTAAGGAAATATGAAGGTACGGTAGGAAAGCAAAAAGTGGTATTCATTATACAAAGAAAGAGTGATTTGGATATTGGTGGTGTGATTTGTTTCAAAGATAAAAAGACGACTCATTGTCTGAAAGGAGGCATGGTTTCAGAAGATAAACTGAAAGTGGTAGCGATGGATAATTTGGGAAATAAATTGGGTGCCATCGAGGGAGGAATTGAGGGAGCTGACCATGATTTCAGGGGGAATTGGATTAATCCAAAGGGAGAGGAAACTCCGGTTTCATTCACGAAAATAGATCACTTGATGGTGGGCTGTGTCGAATATCAGGATTATATGTCAACATATGATGTGACATTTCCAAAGAGCAAGAATTCATCATTTAATAAATTCATAGATGAACGGGTCGGTGCTTGGAAGGCTTCCTGTAAGAGACACACCAAGAATCTGAAAGAAAGAAAACAAAATCCGGGTCCGGAAGATCGGGCTATTGCCAATGCGGCGGGTTGGTTTAGCATAGAACATGTCTCTGATAAATTGATTAGCGGCTATTTGACATTCAATAAGAGTTGGGAGGAAGAACATGAGGATTATTCTTTCAATTATGATTTGGTAAATGATAAGAAAATCACTTTGGAGGATATTTTCCGAGAGGGTGTGGAATACCATAAAATCCTAGAAGAAAAGGCAATGAAAAGTATTCGGTTCAAGGATATTTATGTGAACCCTAATTTTAAGGAATGGATAAGTTCAGCCTCCTTTGATTATTTTACCATTCGTGACAACGGCATCAGATACAGTACTGTGTTTCATCCGATTTATGGAAGACAATCCATAACTGTTGCTTTTGATGATATTGAGGAATATCTGGATACTGAAAGCCCGATTGCTTATCTTTATAGGGAAGTGAAACTTGCAGAGAAGAAGAAAAAGAAGAAGAAAACACAAAATTAATTGTTGCGTTTTACGCAAAAAAGATAAATCAGAACATGGATACAAACGAATTACTTCGCAAAGTCCGGAAGATAGAAATCAAGACGAAAGGATTGAGTAAACACTTGTTTTCGGGTGAATACCACAGTACTTTCAAAGGTCGGGGTATGTCTTTCAGCGAGGTAAGGAATTATTTCCCAGGAGATGATGTGCGGAATATCGATTGGAATGTGACGGCCAGGACGAATGAACCCTATATCAAGGTTTTTGAGGAGGAAAGGGAATTGACGGTAATGATGTTGGTGGATGTGAGCCGTTCTTCTTTGTTCGGTACGACGAACCAATTGAAAAAGGAATTCATAACGGAAGTAAGTGCAGTCCTTGCTTTTTCTGCGATGCAGAACAATGATAAGGTAGGCGTGATTTTCTTTTCTGACAAAGTGGAAAAATACATTCCTCCCAAAAAGGGGAAACAACATATCCTTCGGATTATCCGTGAATTATTGAATTTCGACCCAGATGCCAAAGGAACGGATTTGGGAGCGGCATTGGTTTATCTAAACAACCTTATCAAAAAACGAAGCATAACTTTTATCCTTTCTGATTTCTTGACAGAGGGCTATGAAGATCCTTTCAGGATTGCCGCCAAACGGCATGATATTATAGGATTGAGGATTTTTGACCCAATGGAAGAAACGATTCCTAATGTAGGATTAATCAGGATGGCGGATGCGGAAACAGGAAAAAAACTTTGGATAGATACGGCAAGTTCCAAAGTAAGAGAACGCTACAAAAAGTATAATGAAGAAAAGGTTTCTTATTTCAAAACCATTTTTTCCAAAGCGGGAAAAGACGTTGTTTCCATTCGGACGGACCATTCTTACGAAAAGGCATTGCTTGGCTTTTTCAAAGGGCGAAGATAGGCTCCGCCCCTTGAAAAAACATTATTCTAAAATTTCTAAAATCTTCAATTCCACCCTTTGGTTTTTCTTTCTTCCTGCGAGTGTGTTATTATCGGCAATAGGTATTCTTTTTCCATATCCACGATACTGGATTCGGTTTTCAGGAACACCATTCTTAATAAAATAAGCCATTACTTCTTTGGAACGTCCTCTTGATAATTCGTCTGCAAACGAGCTACTACACCAGCCATTCGTATGACCACCGACTTCCACGACAAGGTTGCTATTTTTCTTTAAAAATTCCAGAACCCTTTCCAATTCACTCGTGGATTCTTCTTTCAAATCACTTTTATTGGCATCAAAGAAAATATTATTCATCGGAATAACCTGCCCTACTTTTATTGGTACAACTTGGATGTTCTGATTCAATTCCACATATTCGGGAGCTTTGTCAGGCTCTGTTTTTAGCGTTGGAGGTCCGGAAGATTCCATTCTGTCCTTTTTCAGTTCGGCAGCTAAGTCTTCCTTTTTTTCCATTTCTTTTTCTTTTACCAAAAGGGCGACATCTTCTTTTAATTCTTCCTTAATCGGTGCTTCCAAAGCATCTTTCATTTCCTCTTTCAAATCAGCCATAATCAATGCCTTTAGCTCTTCCTCAATCGGATCTCTTTCTATATTCGCCTTGGCAGAGGGAATTCCCTCTAGGTTCAATCTGTTTTCCCGTTCAAGTTTCAAAGCCGCTTCTTCTACCAATGCCGCTTCTTCCGCTTCCTTTTTCATTTCATTCTTGATTTCCTCCATCAATTCTTGGCGGAGTTCCGCTTTGATTTGTTCAAGGAGTTCCGCTTTCAATTCCTGGCGGATTTTTTCTTCCATTTCCTCGAAAGTAGGTTGATCGTCATCTATGCTAGCTACAGGAGTTTCTTCTTCAGAATCTGCGAACGGATCGCTTGCGGGTTGATTCCTTGTTTTTGCCCTAGCCTCTTCAGGTTCATCTTCTGGCTCTGCGAACGGATCACTTGCAGGCTTAGTTTTCGGTTTGTCATTAGTGGCAACGATAAGCTCGTCCGGTTCTTCTTTAGGTTTGTCATTATTCTTCTTTTTGCCATATAGCTTTTCATACATGGCATCTACTTCCCCGTCATTAGTTCGAGGCTTCGGTTTTTCTTCTTCTTCCGGTTCTGCGAACGGATCGTTTGCAGGTTTGTTTCCTGTTTCTGCTACAACTTCATTAGGCTCTTCTTCTGGCTCATTTCCGGGTTCATCACCATTTTTCTTTTTGCCATATAATTTTTCGTACATGGAATCCACTTCCTTATCATTCTTTTTTGCCTTGTTCGGTTTGGATGAAGTAGGCGTATTATTCGTTTTACTTTTTTTAGGCGAATCATCCTTACTTGGAGTAGTGCCGTAAAGCTTATCGTAATACTTCTTTTTCAAATATTCCAATTCTGAATCCTTGCCAACTTTGGGTTTTGGCTTGGGTTTTCTTGGGCTATTGCTAGTTTCTATACCAGATTTGTCATAATCAAAAGCAGTCGTATATTTTTGCTTTGGTCTATCATCTTTCTTCTTTTTCAATTCCGCCAATTCCCTTTCCAACCTAGCCAAATCATCTTCCAATTTTTTCTCCTCCGCAGTTTTGGGCGTTTCCTTATAGACCAAAAGCGGATCATCAGGACTATCAGAGTCCAATCCCTCCAAATTATCATCTGATAACTCCATGCTTTCACTTACAGGAAAATAACCCTCAATATCCGCATAGACTTCCACATCTTCGCCATAAGGCAATATCACCTGATATGAACCATCATCTTTCGCTTCCGCAACATCTTCTTCATCTTCCTCCTCCGTCTCTTTTTCCTTTTCTTTCTTGAGAGTTTTGTATTTCAATTTTGCCTGGATAGGTTTATTTGTTGTCACATCAATAATCTGACCAGTCATAAGCATCACCGGTTCGGGGCGTGCCTCTTCCGGCAATAGGATTCTGAATAAATCTGACATACCATAACTGTTATCCTCAGAAGAAAAATAAGCATATTCTCCGGATGCAGGAATGGTATAATTGTAATCATTTTCTGGAGTATTAATCACTGGTCCCAAATTTTTTGGTTTAGACCATTTCGTCCAAGAATCATCTAATCTCTTGGACATAAAAATATCCAAACCTCCATAAGTATAATGCCCATTACTAGCAAAATATAAAGTTCTTCCATCCGCTGCTAAAAAAACGCTGCTTTCCACACAAACAGTATTAATCGTCCTTCCTAGGTTTTTAGGTTTTGTCCAATTTCCATTCCTTTTAAAAGACACATATAAGTCATTGTCACCATAGCCTTCTTCCCTTTCTATTGATAATAGTAATACCTTTTCATCCACACTAATATGATATTCTACATAACGATTATCATTATAAAATTCTTCAATATTTAATGAACGGGGAGTATTCCATTTCCCTCTAAGCCCTGAGGAAATTGATACCCCTTGTTTCCTTTTGCTATAATCATTTCCTAAATAGATATTTGTTCCCGCCGGATTTATAGATACGACAAAATTGGGCAAATTTGTATTCAATGGACTCCCAATATTTGTAGCGTGGCTCCATTGGTTATTTGATTGGCGATATGATACCCAAATGTCATCTTCAAGTTCTGCACCCATATTTTCAGGATGCTTTTTTCTTGCAAAAAATAGTGTATTTCCATCTGGAGAAATTATAGGTAATCGTTCAGCATAATTAGAATTAACATTTCTCCCTAAATTTTCTGGATTTGGAACTGGACTACTGTATTTGAGAACATCTATTTGTCCTTTGATTTTTATTTTTCCATGATGATCTGTTATTCCTATTGCATCTAAATGGTTTGTTCCATGGACACTCTTAGTATTCATTTCTACCAAACACTCTTTTACATAATAATCTGTAGCAGAAAATGATGTATTGAACATTCTATATTGGTAACCCATACCTAAAGGTTTAGGGTTTTTATTTTCATATACTGTATGCTTCTTTCCTTTTGGATCAATTAAAATGATTTTAGTAATTGCACCAGGATTGAAACTTTCAGAAACATATACTTGTCTTACTCCTTTCATTGGATTATTAAACCTTACTCTAATATGTTCCATTCCCCCATTCTCTTTTTTAGGAACCCATGCCCAAGTATCTAATTCGATAGAGCCTATTGCATTTGGCACACCTAAAATTTGTCTAGCAGACCAAGCATGATCTCCTTTGATGTTATTATCGTACTCACTGGAAAAACTAACCACTTCATCCGCCCAAGTAATTTTTTGGGCAAACAACAATGAAAACG
>JAHDHJ010000230.1 GCA_020631375.1 Saprospiraceae bacterium
GGCATACCAAAGCATTTTACTGAAATCCCAAGTTTTTATTGTCGCAATAAAAGAAGTGTTTTCTTTTTCTTTCAGCTCGAAATCATGCAATAATTCCTTGGGAGCTGTCGCTCCAACTTTAGCAGTTTCTTTGGAAATATCATTTTCTGTCATTGCATGAATTCCTTTTTCTTCCTTTGGAATTTCTGCTAGGCTTTCGGTCTTTTCGCTGAGTATTACATTATAAAGTGAATAGGCTGGCGGAATATGAATTAATGGAATTAACAAGGAAAGAACAATAGATCCCAATAAAATAAATCTATTCAGTTTATAGAATGTTTCTTTCCTAATTAATAACCAATAGAATGAATAAAATATTCCCAACAATATTGAAACATGTAAGATATATGGTATCATTTTTTTTGTTTTTTGATCATTTCAATAATAGTCTTCAATTCACTTTCGCTTATTTTTTCCTTTTTCGCGAAATAGGAAATCATTTCCGGAAACGAACTATTAAAATAATTACCTAACAATTCATCTACTTCTTTGACTTGGTAATCTTCTTTTGTGATTTCAGCATAATATTGGTGTGTTTTTCCAAAAGCCTTATGTGCTATGAATCCTTTCGTTTCCAATATTCTTACCATTGTGGAAACAGAATTATAATGTGGTCTGGGTTCAGGTAAATCTTCTACAATCTCTTTTACAAAAGATGGTCCCCTATTCCATAATACATGCATAATTTGCTCCTCTCTTTGTGCTAACTTTTTCATATTCTCTCTTTTTCTTAAAACAAATCTATAACTAATTGATTAATTATACAACTAATTAATTAGTTAATAAAAATATTTCTTCTATTCCTTAGCTTAGAATAGGCGTGAATCTTCAATAAGTTAAAATATAAATCAATGTTTATCAGTATTTTATCCTACAAATACATGAAACTTACAAATGAAAATATTTTTTTTGGAATACTTTGGATAAAAGTAGGAGAAGCTGAAATTTTGGAAAAATATTTTTATCAATTCAAGGAAAACATAGTAGGCATGGCTAGGTCTGTGTGCTTCATTTTGTCTAATTCTAAGGTGGAATCATCAAGCTAACTCGCCCTCAGCCAAAATTTATTTTCTTTCTTGTCCTCTTCTTTTCCAAAGCCCGGCTTAGGTATGGTAAAATAGAAAGTAGTCCCTTTATCACTTTCAGATTCGAACCATATTTCTCCATTATGCCTTTCTATTATTTTTTTACAACTCGCCAAGCCCACTCCTGTTCCTTCCTTATCACTAATCTCCAACCTCTTGAATAATTTGAAGATATCATCTTTGTTTCTCTCCGGAATACCTATGCCATTATCCTTTATGGAAACAAATAACGCTCTGTTTTTTCTTCTCCCATAATGGTAATGGTGGGATTGCCACTCTCATTATATTTCATATTTAAATTCGGAAAGATGGGATAAGACCGAGTAAGTGCTTATAATTAACGCAACAACTAGCAATACTGTAAACAAGCAATGCAAAAGAAGTCCCTTTTAAATGAATTCTAAACTAATCCGCTTCATAGAAATAAAAAATCTACTAATTCTCCTTCAATAAATAATTAATACAAAGGATAAGAATGATAAAATATCGAGTGTTTTTTATGACATTTAAAATTAAAGGCATATATAATGCCACCTAACTATTTTATTACCAATAAAACAGCATATAAATGCATAAAATTAGATTTCATCATCCATAGCAGGTGCTATTATGACAGGTCAATAAATTGTATTAAAAAAATAAACAATATGCTGTAATATCTGCTCCTGTTTAAGACGTTACGATTAGGGGAAAAACTACAAACCCTAAGCATTAGTAAACAAGGGGATTTTGCCAACGCAGCATAATGCGAAAAGGCAGAGTCAAAGCGGACAGTTATTTATGCCTTGTCCCTTAATTTAAGGCATGGAGCCAATATTGCAGCATTAGGAAATTCTGAAGAGAAGTCTTTTTTCTGTCCTTATCCTTTCTTTGGGCTTGATTGATTCTGCTTTCTCGAAGACGAACCCACTCTTTTCCAATACTCTTCTTGAGCCTATATTACGGACATCACAGGTAGCGAAAATAGATATTTTTTCTGGGCGTTGAGAGATATGATTGACTATTGCAGTTGTCGCTTCGGTTGCATAACCTTTTTTCCAATATTTTGGATTTATATTATAACCAACTTCCGCTTCCTCAAATCTATCATTCGAAATAAAGTATCCTATATCCCCGATGACTGAGGAACATTCTCTTAATTCAATAACGAACATATAGGACAAGCGGGGAATGGCTTGGGAACTTTTTACTGCCCGATGATAAAATTCAGCAGATTGTTCAAGTGTCGTAGGGCCCCAATCCTGATATTGCACGACTTCTTCATTTTTACCATATTCGTATAGATGGAGAATATCAGATTCCTTGACTTCCCTGATTATCAGCCTTTCTGTTTCTATAATCATTTTTTATTTTGTTTTGAGGCTAAAAATTTACTTTGTTGAAACAAAAACCGAAGTCCTCTCCAAATAGTTCCTTTTCGCATTTCCTCAACTAAATGAATTCGATCTGTGTTTATATAGAATGATGTGAATCTGTTTTGTACCTTTGCAGCAGCTTTCAAAATCTTATAAACCTTATTTATTATATATTATGAACTTAGATTTCCTTAGGACATTAGGACTAGAAGAACGAAATGCAGGCACTTCCACCGGTGCCAGAGCCTACGAATCAGAAGCGGATTATATAGAATCCTATTCTCCCGTAGATGGAAAATATATTGGTAGCGTCAGTGTTACCACAAAAGAACAATACGAAACCGTCATGGAGAAAGCTCAGGAAGCTTTCACTACATGGCGGAAAATGCCTGCTCCCCAACGAGGCGAAATCGTTCGCCAATATGGCGAAGCCTTAAGGAAATACAAGGAGCCTCTAGGCAAATTGGTTTCCTATGAAATGGGAAAAAGTTTACAGGAGGGATATGGCGAAGTTCAGGAAATGATTGATATTTGCGATTTTGCCGTAGGATTATCCAGACAATTGTATGGCTTGACCATGCATTCGGAAAGACCTAATCATAGAATGTATGAACAATGGCATCCTTTCGGTGTGGTCGGTATTATTTCCGCTTTCAATTTCCCTGTTGCCGTTTGGTCATGGAATAGCATGTTGGCTATGGTCTGTGGTGATGTATGCGTTTGGAAAGCATCCGAGAAAACTCCGCTTTGTGCAGTTGCATGCCAGAATATCTGGAAAGAAGTTGCGGAAGCAAATAAATTGCCGGAAGGTATTTCTTGTATCATCAATGGTGATTACAAAGTAGGAGAATATTTAACCAAGGATAAACGTATTCCTTTGATTTCCGCTACGGGTTCTACCCGCATGGGCAAAATAGTAGCTCAGGAAGTAGCGGGACGTTTGGGACGTACTTTATTGGAATTAGGAGGAAACAATGCCATCATCGTAACCGAATCATCCGATTTGGCTGTGGTATTGGGAGGTTCTGTTTTCGGAGCAGTCGGAACTTGCGGACAAAGATGTACTTCTACCCGCCGTCTGATTGTGCATAGAAGTATTTATAATACTGTAAAAGAAAATATGGTGAGTGCCTATAAGCAATTGCGAATAGGAAATCCATTAGATGAAAATAGCCATGTCGGTCCTTTGATTGACAAGGATGCAGTAAAAATGTATTTGAGTGCATTGGAACAAGCGGTAGAACAAGGTGGTTCCGTCCTTGTAAATGGTGGTGTACTCGAAGGTGAGGGTTATGAAAGTGGCTGCTATGTCAAACCTGCCATAGTGGAAGCACATAATAATATGCCTATCGTACAGCATGAGACTTTTGCTCCCATTCTTTATTTGATTCCTTATGATAATGTAGAAGATGCCATTGAAATGCAAAATGATGTTCCTCAAGGATTGTCTTCTGCTATCATGACCAACAATCTACGTGAAGCGGAGTTATTCCTTTCTTGTGCGGGTTCCGATTGTGGTATTGCCAATGTAAATATCGGTACTTCCGGTGCTGAAATCGGTGGTGCTTTCGGTGGTGAAAAAGAAACTGGTGGTGGACGTGAATCCGGGTCTGATGCTTGGAAAGCTTATATGCGCCGTCAGACGAATACCATTAATTATGGTGTGGATGTGCCTTTGGCTCAAGGAATCAAATTTGATTTGTAATCAATCGGAAATTCTGAGACAAATTTAGATAATAGAAGATGCCTTTGGACAAGAAATAATCCAAGGGCATTTTTTTTTAACAATAAACTAACCTTTTCCTTAGTTATACATTGCTAATAAAACCTTACTTTCATTAAAATTAAAAGTATAGCCATGAAGAATTATTTGTTATTCTCTCTATTCATCCTATGTTTCCTTACATACATTCCTAACAGCCAAGCCCAAGAGGAGAACCCGGATAAAAAATTCAAAACAGAAATCAACGAAACTGTACCTGAATTTTCTTTTACTACAATAGATGGGAAAGAACACAAAATTTCCGACTATAAAGGCAAGGTCGTCTGGTTAAATTTCTTCGCTACCTGGTGTGGCCCCTGTATCAATGAAATTCCACACCTCAGATCATTGTCCAAAGAAATGAATGGGAAAGATGCCATTATCCTATACATTGGAAGAAAACATAGCAAGGAACAACTCCTTTCTTTTGCGAAGAAAATGAGCATGGATGAATCAGCAGTCGTGGAAGATCCGGAAAAAGAGGTTTATCTGCTTTTTGCTGACAAATACATTCCCAGGAACCTTATTATAGATAAACAGGGAAAGATTATCCAACAAACAACAGGTTATGAGAAAGCATTATTTGAAAAAATGGTCAAGCAATTCAAAGAATTGGAAGAGCAAGAATAGGTATTCTTTTATTAAGTTGTAATAGCCCACCACTATTTCTCTTTCAACAATTCTTTTTGTAATCCTGTCGGATATAATCCTGTTTTCTTTTTGATAAAATTAGAAAAACTCGCTTGGCTATCAAAATTCAAATCGTAGGCAATTTCCTTTAATGCCATGTCTTTATTCATGAACATTACTCTTTTTGCTTCTAGGAGAATTCTATCATGGATAATATTCAAAGCTGTTTTTCCCAAATGTTTTTTTGTGAGTGCATTTAGTTTTTTGCTTGTAGTATTCATTTCGGAAAGATAATCACTTACTTCTGTCCATTCCTTGAATTTATTTTCCAATAAAGTTACGAATTCCAATAATTTCCCATCACTCTCCACCTTCGACTTGGTGTCTCCAAATAATTTCAATAAAATAATTTTTAAAAAGTCAGAAACGATTTCATCCTTGAAACTAGATGAATTATTTTCCATTTCATATTCCATAAGATGTACTAGGGAAATACATTCATCAAATAATTTTCCATCCTCTAAGAATTGGGTTTGGAATAATAAATTCCAAGGAATGTTCTTAGCCATTAAGAATTCATTCGTAAATTGGACAATCAATCCATTGGCACTGGACTGCCTCTTCATCAAATGAATTTGCCCTGGGCAGATTAAATAAATTCCATTTTTTTTTAATTCATAATTATTAAAATCAATTAACTGACTTCCTCCTCCTGTTTTAAAAAACAACAATTCAAAATAATAATGCCTATGCGGTTTTGTATAATCATAATGATTTTCATAATCAACATGTTCGATATTGACATTCGTATTTTTATTGAATAAATAATATGATGGAATATCTTTTTGCATTATTCTTAAAAATTAATTTTTATTACTTTTTCAACAAAGTACTCCTTAGTTGATTCATCATTTAGTTTTACGAAATAAGTTCCTGCATTCAAAAAAGAAAGATCCACTTGGATTAAAGCACTATCGTTATAATTCATCGTTTTTAAGATTTGCCCTAATTCGTTTACTATTTCAACACTCACTTCTTCTATAGTAGACCTTATTTCTATATGAACATTATCCTGAACAATCGTAGGATAAATTCTTATATTTTCCAATTCTTTTATTACTTGAATAGCATTTGATAAATCGGTCTTACATAATGTTCCATTTTCATTGATAGCATACCCTACATTCCCTGAAAATGAAATCTGTCTAAAATCATGAGGTATCACTTCCCAAGTTGCAGATGAATTATCAGAAGTGAATGTCCTCCTATTATTTCCAGCATAGGCGTACAATGAAGTAACAAATAATGAACCATCATCAGCTATTTCTATATTACTCAAAGTAGATGTATCACTTACTATCGTCTGTTCCAACCAATCCCCTCCTCCATTTTCTGTTTTCAAAAATATTCCATTCGCTCCACAAGCATAGCCAATGTCATCATTTAAAAAATTAATACCATAGATGCTTTTATCATTTGTGAAATCAAATTCCGTAAATGTTTTTGAATAAACCTCTGTCCAATCCGTTCCTTGTGTTGTGGATTTAAATAATTTATTTGTTCGGTCATCTGTTCCCCAAGCTGAAATCGTACTGACATAAATTATATCATCCGAAGAAGAATGTATCTTTAATATTTCATAATTACCCGGATGTGGAATATTAATTTCCGTAAAGTTTCCTCCTCCATTTTCCGTTTTCAATAACAAGCCTCCTTCGCCTGATACAAACCCTATATTTTCATCAATAAAATCCAAATGGATAAAATTATACCCCGGATATTCATTAGCCGAAATGGAATCCCAGGTTATTCCTCCGTCAGAAGTTTTAAGTAATACATTCCTATAATCTCCAAAAGCTGTTCCTCCGGAAATATAGCCTGTTTCTGTTGTTGGAAAATCCATATCATTGAACCACTGTCCAATATTAAAAATAGTTTGAACGCTGTCATAAGTCAATCCTCCAT
>JAHDHJ010000231.1:0-793 GCA_020631375.1 Saprospiraceae bacterium
TTAGCAAATTATTTCCCTCGGCTTTAATTTCAAAATAAGCAAACTATTTTATTAAAATAAAAATTGCATAGTTTTTACTGGTAACTGAACACTGATAATTGAACACTGATAACTTGGTTTATAATACTTACATTTGCACTCTCTAAACAAAGCAAGTTTGTTACTTGTTCAATATTAGGTCAACAACAGCACTGAATATACTATATGGGCACTTTAGTTATTATCGCACAATTTTTCCTTAGTCTTTCCATCCTTGTCGTCTTGCATGAGGGAGGTCATTATCTTGCTGCAAGAATGACCGGGACGAGAGTAGAGAAATTCTATTTATTCTTTGATTTTCTTTTCCCTCTTCCCAATGTAATGAACTTTTCATTATTCAAGAAGAAAATCGGCGATACCGAATATGGTCTTGGCTGGTTTCCTATGGGTGGATATGTGTCCATTGCAGGAATGCAAGACGAAACACAGGATGCACCCGATAAGGATCGAGTTCCTAAGCCGGACGAATATGGTTCCAAAAGCAGACCCCAGAAATTATTGATTATGCTTGGAGGAGTTATTGTCAATTTCATTTTGGGCTTTTTCCTTTATGCTGTTATTTTATTTACTTGGGGAGAAGATAAATTACCCAATTCAGAAATAAAACATGGAATTTATGTTGATGAATTAGGAGCTGAATTGGGTTTGATGGATGGCGATCATATTTTGTCTATTGGTGGAAAGGATTTTGAATATTTCAATCCCGGTTCTCTTAAACTGGGTTTGGGTTTGGAAGATAGCAATACCATAACCG
>JAHDHJ010000231.1:803-6773 GCA_020631375.1 Saprospiraceae bacterium
GTTAAGGGATGGTGATAAGAAAATGATTACCGTACCAGAAGAAGCCAAACAGAAAATATTATCCTATGAATATAAAAAAGCTGAAATAATAGGCATCAGATTACCTTATATTTTTGGTACTTTGACAGAAGATTTTCCGGCGATTAAAGCCGGTTTTAAGGAAGGGGATCATATTGTTTCCCTTAACGGCAAACCCACTCCATACAAACATGAATTCCTTAAGGGAATCAAATGCAAAGTGAATGAGACGATAAAAGTCGGATTCTTACGGGAGGGGGTGGATTCTGTACAATATTTATCCATGACATTGGATGAAAATGGAAAAATGGGTGTTGCCCATAAACCCATGAGCCATCATTTTAATTTGGAACATAAGGAGTATGGATTCATGGAATCTTTCCCAGCTGGTTTCAACAAGGGAATGGGTTTCATAAATACCCAGTTCCAAGCCTTTGGGCAGATGTTCAGGGGAAAAATAAAGGCAAGTGATAGTTTGGGTGGTTTCGGTTCTATCGGAGGTTTATTTACGCCTTATTGGGATTGGGAAAATTTTTGGAGGATCACTGCAATGCTTTCCCTTATCCTTGCGATTATGAATTTATTACCAATACCATTATTGGATGGCGGTTATGTGGTATTCCTACTCATTGAAATGATTACTCGTAGAGAAATTCCTGAAAATGTCATGAATGTATTAATGAATATCGGATTGTACATGATTCTCGGATTGATGCTTTTTGCCAATGGAATGGATATTTTCAGAGCAATAACAGGAGGAGGTGCAGGACCTTGTGGCTAATAATATACTAAGATGAATTATTTTGAATTATATCAGATTCCTATCGGTTTCAAAGTGGATGCAAAAGCATTGAAAAGGAAATTTTATGCTTTGAGCAAAGAATTCCATCCTGACTTCCATGCAGACAAATCGGAGGAAGAACAAGTCCGAATTTTGGAAATGTCAACTATGAATAATGAAGCCTATAAGGTTTTAAAGGATTTTGATAAGCGAATGAAATATGTCTTGGATCTCAAAAATCTATTGGAAGAGGGAAAGGATAAGTTGCCACAAGATTTTTTAATGGAAATGATGGACATTAATGAGGCTTTGATGGAATTGGAATTCGATTTTGACAAGAATAAAATCGAAGCAGCCAAAACCACTATAAATAACTTAAAACAAGCACTTTATAAGCCAATCCAAGAAGTAGTCGAGCATTATGACGACAAAGAAAGCAGTTCCGAGGAACTTTCTTTGATAAAAAAATATTATTTAAAACACAGATACATATTGCGAATTCAAAATAATTTGAATAAATTTGCATCCGCTTCGTAAGAAGTACTACCAAAGGGTTTTCAAAACCCAAATTGCCGAAGTGGCGGAATTGGTAGACGCGCTGGATTCAAAATCCAGTTCTCGCAAGGGAGTGCGGGTTCGATTCCCGCCTTCGGTACCAGCTGATAATCAGCGATTCGAATGCCTCGAGTTTTGCTCGGGGCATTTTTGTTTTTGGATGTATGATTTAATTTCCGATATTTACCCATAAGTGCAAATTTTGGTAAAAAAATGGTGAATCCAAATTTACATGACTACCATCTAAGACGGTCGTTTTCTATGGATTAATAAAAATAATTGCATTATACACTTCTAAAATATTGGGTAAAATTATCCCTTAAATTATTCTATTACAATTACCAAATTGTAGGAGTGGAAAATATTCCCAAAAAAGGCGGAGTTATTTTCGCAGCCAACCATCAGAATGCTCCAATGGATGCATTCAATATCATTTGTAATTCGGGAAGAGAACCATATTTTGCAACTAGAGGCGATCTATTCAGTAAAGAATGGATGAAAAAAATATTACTTTCCCTAAAAATGTATCCGGTTTTCAGATTGCCGGATGGCAGAGAGAAAATGGCATTGAATAATGATGCCTTTAATTTTTTCAGCCAAAAATTAATTGAGGAAAAATCCGTAGGAATTTTTCCAGAGGGAGCTGCCGCTTACAAACATCAACTACTTCCTTTAAAAAAAGGAATTGCACGTTTAGCTTTTAAGGCATTGGAAAACAATCCTGACAAACCCATTTATATCATTCCTACAGGATTACAATATGAAAGGATTCATGATTATCAAGCAGATTTATTAATCCAATATGGGAAAGCCATATTGGTCAATGATTATTATGATTTATATTTGGAAAATAAGGCTCGCGCTTTTCGGAAAATCGTACAGGATCTAAATCTAAAAATATCCGAATTAATTATTGATATTCAAGAAGAGGGTGAAGTATATGAAGAAATAAATACGCTTAGAAAAAATCATTACAACAATAATCAAGGTGATTTAATTTCAAAGTTTAAAACGGGTAAAAAAATTATTAAGAATCCAAATGATTTTCCTTTGATTATAAATAAAGAACAGAAGATGAATTTATTTCATCTCCTGTTCTTTCCATTGCTAATATTAGGTTTTTTATTTCATTATCCTATTCGGAAACATATAGACAATCAAGCCAATAAAAAAACAAAGGATTCCCAATTCCTTGCTACGAATAAATTCATAAAAGGACTTTTTTTCTTCCCATTTTATTATGCAATATTGGCATTAATCATTATTATTATTTCCCATAAATTATCTTTATTATTCATTCCTTGTATCGCAATTGGCGGAAGATGGGCTTACAGGATGATCCATGGTGTTTTGTAGTATTCTACAGGAGCATGTTAATTAATTAACTAGAACAAAGCATTATGCAATTAATGAATAAATTAATCGTACTTTTAATCTATTACAACATTTGAGTTTCGTTCGTTTCTACAATAGCAAGTATTAGCTTAACAGGATGGCAAATGATTTATTAATAAAGCATGCCTATTCCCATGAAAGAAAAGTACTTTAAATTAGAATCTTTCAAACTTTTTTCTGAAAGCCATATCTGGCAATTGAATCGTGATTATTATCAACAAACCGGAATCGATGCCTGGAGCAGTGGAGTTGTTCCGCACCATTTGACCAGCAATTCCATGGTCGGAAAAACATATGCCGAATTAATCCTTGGTTTGTTAAAAGATTTGGCTATCCAAGGCGAAACTCAGGAAACGGTTTATATTTTAGAACTTGGGGCAGGTCACGGACGGCTGGCTTTTCATATCCTCAAGCATTTGCAAAAATTAATATCCTTATTGGATATTCAGCTCCCTCCTTTTTGTTATATCCTTAGTGATATTGTAGAAGATAATTTGTTGTTTTTTAAGAATCATCCGCAATTACAGACTTATTACGAACAGGGCATTCTTGATTTTACTTATTTTGATGCAATCAGTAGTAATGAAATACATATAAAATATAAAAATAAAATAATTAAATCCAATGATTTAAATCAACCCATAGTAGCGATTGCCAATTATTTTTTCGACTCTTTGCCCAATGATTTATTTTTGGTACAAGATAAGGAAATATCCATTTGTTCAATTTCATTGGATTCTACTAAGGATCCGAAAGAAGTTGATTCGGAAACCCTACTTAATAATTTACATTTGGAATACAAAAAAACACTTGTAGAAAAACCTTATTATAAAAATATTATTTCAAATGAAATTCTGGACGATTATAAAAATTCAAATTTAGAGACACACATATTTTTCCCACAAAAAGGATTGCAATGTTTGAATAATCTGATTGAATTTTCAGACAAAGGACTCATGTTGCTGTCTATGGATAAAGGTTATCATTTGAAACACAATTTAAACCATAAAAAAGAACCGGAAATAATTACACATGGTAGTTTTTCTCTTTGGGTAAATTTCCATGCGTATGGTGAATTTTGTGAAAAGAAAGGCGGAAAGAAATTCTTCCCAGATTCATCCACTTTCCATTTACAAATCGCTTGTTTTTTATTTTTAGAAAAAAGTGATTCTTATCAATTTACGAATGCCGCATACCAGCGTTTTGTCAATGATTTCGGACCGGATGATTTTAATAGTATAAAAAAATCGACCTATAAAAATATTGAAGAACTAAATATGATTGAATTATTGGCATTGCTTCGATTGAGTGCTTATGATTCTTCTTTTTTTATTAAAATATTTCCAAGAATAAAAAAACTTTCCCAAGCCATTTCTATTGAACAAAGAATCAGATTGGCTCAGGCGATACACAAAACTTGGAACATGTATTTTGACATTAACGAACCTTATGATTTCGCCAACGACCTAGCTGGTTTGTTTTATGAATTAGGATTTTTCCAAGAAGCATTGGATTATTTCGATTTCTCCATAATAAGCAATGGGAAAAAAGATGACACTTATTATAATATGATTTTGTGTTATTACCAATTGCGGAAAGATGAACTTTTCGTTAAAACATTAAAAGAAGCTAAAGGCTTATTTCCGGATAGCACTATTCTTAGCCAATTGGATAAATTGGATTTGGATGCGAGTTGAATTTATGTAGAATACTGTTAATTTATATTTCCGTAAGTACTGTCCCCTTTCCCCCAAGGAAATAAATATATTTTTCTCATTCACAAGTCTCCTTATGAATCCAATCTTCGTATGTTTTATTTGCAGAGACTTCCCAAGAAATAATACAGGGCAAATCATAAGAATGTAATTTTAAAACCTCTTCCTCTACCCTATTTTTCAGGCTTGTCCTTGTCTTGAGAATCGCTACGAATTCGGCATCGTTATGAAATTCGTCTTTCCAAAAATACAAACTATCCATCGGGTGGATATTCGCGCATGCGACTAATTTCTTATCCATTAATTTTTTAGACAATGCTTTGCATTCTTCTTCATTCGGGAAAGTAATGTATATCATTGTAAAAGGCATAATCGGAGGTATTTTGTTAGAAACCCTATTTTGATCAGTTTGAAAGACTTCAGATAAACGCTTAACAGTGGAACTACTAAAACATTGATTATTCTAAAAAACAGCTATTAAGTTATGAATATAAAATTGCAATAATACAAACCATTACTAATGATATATAACAAACTGCATAATTATGCTCTCTCAATAAAACTATCTTTTTTTATTGAACCTCAGGCTATATTAAACAAAAAAGCAGCTATGAAAATTAATTCATAACTGCTTGGTTTTTGTGGTCCCACATGGACTCGAACCATGGACCACCTGATTATGAGACGATTACAGTATCATTTCACATCATTTCATTTTCTTTCTTTTGGTTGATTATAAGCATTTTATAAAATTATATTTTACAAATACTTTCATATATTTTCCTATAATTGAAAAAATGTTGCACTATTGTTGCACCCAAATATGAGGCATCTATACAATTTGCAGAAGTTGCAATATTTGCAAACCTTGCAGATTTGAGGATAATTTCTAATCTTCATCTCCCAAGATTTCCTTCTTCTTGGACTCAAATTCTTCTTGGGTAAGAATGCCATCTTCGTAAGCCTTTTCAAGTTGGCTTATGATAGTGCTGGTATCTACAATATTATTATTTATCTCCTGGTCTTTCTCCCCAAGAAACTCATCTCTCTTACTCATGTATAAGTTGTCAAGTGCTTCTCTTTTATTCCTGTATTCCATGCCTTCCAACACACCAGATAACCTAAGAGATTCTAAGTTATCCAACTTGTTATCATACTCAGCAAACATGGATTCTAAAGCTGCTTTATCCTCTCCTTTAACTCTGATAAGTTTTGGCACATTTGCTAAGAATAAAAATGCCACATTAGGTTCAATAAATATCAATATCATCCATAACAATCTGCTTCTACCTAGATTCTTGACATCAGAGGATGCAAAGGCAAAAAGGATTTTTATGATTAATATGGCTATCCCATAACCAGCTAATCCTATATGTAACACAATTGAAAAGAGAAAGGCAACATAGAAAAACTTCTGCCCCTCCTGTGGGAATCTATCTTTAAGATGCAAGGATGTTTCAAACCTTGAAATCAGATAATATATGATACCAAGGACTAACCAAACTA
>JAHDHJ010000232.1 GCA_020631375.1 Saprospiraceae bacterium
ACTGCTATGCCTTCCTTTCGGTCGGCACATCGCATATATAGACCGTTAGGTGTAAATTTTCTATAAAACTGAAAAGAAGTATTCCTACACTGGATTATACTTCGCTACTTCACCACACATCGATATGGGTCAAATTGTTACCCATTCTCTTTCGGACAGCTCTTATGTTAAATGAAGCGGAAAGAAAATAAGATGTATGGTGAAGAATGTCATGAATGTATTACCTTTAGGTCTGAGGTTATTTTCAAATTTGAATGAATGGGGTGTAATCCGATACTGTTTGCTTGATTTTGATCATATCGATTCGTTAATATTAAAATCATATGTTATGGCAGACAGTTTCTACAAAAAGGAAAGGGAGAAAAAAAGGAGGAAGAAAAAGCAGGAGAAAGCGGAAAAAAAAAAACAGAGGAAGTCGGAGGGGAAAACGACAGAAGAATTCATGTATATGGGTGAAGACGGAAATTTGACGAGCACCCCACCCGAAAAAAAGGATACGAAAGAAATAGAATTGGAGGAAATACAGATCAAGACACCTAAAAAATCCGAATTGGATACCACCTGGAGGGATGGGAAAGTGAAGTTTTATAATGAGGAAAGACAATTCGGATTTATCAACGAAATCGGAAGTAAAAAAGATTATTTCGTACACGCGGATAATGTTGAGGGAACAATAAGGGAAAATGACAGGGTCACATTTGAATTGGGGACGGGAAGCAGAGGAATTGTTGCTATAAATGTTAAGTTGTACTCTGAAAAAAAAGGATAGGAAAATAAAAAGTACTTAACAAAAAATATAAATCATAGCCCGTATGTTACTGGCATCCGGTCGACGATTCCTTTGTCGAATTCCGCCATTTTGGTTACGGTCGACGCCTTGGACAATTTGGCGATCCCAAACAAAATGGCTCATTGCAGGCATTCAACTTTTTTGCTTATCTTTGGGCTACGCTCCATATTTTAAGCGTTAGCAAAAATAATCACCTTTCCAATTTCGGGCAATTTCGGGGCTACATGATTTTGTGGTGAGCCTTCTCGAACATCAAAAATCACAAAAGGAGAAATTTAATTTGAAACACCTAAAAATTGAAATGAAAAGATTATTAATATTCTTCTTTTTATTAAGTGCAAATGTAACTTTTGCTCAGTTAACAGATTCTGAATTAATTGACACCCTTCAAAAAGATGTACTCAAATATTTTTGGGATTATGCTCACCCGGTATCAAAACTTTCAAGAGAAAGAATACATGAAGATGATTTGACTTTTGATGAAAACACAATAGCTATCGGCGGTTCCGGGTTCGGGATTATGAATATAATACTAGGGATAGAGAATGGATTCATCTCCCAGTTAGAAGGTGTTACTCATTTAACTACAGCCATTGATTTTCTTGAAACCGCAGACCGGTTCCATGGTGCCTGGCCACATTGGATGAATGGAAACACAGGTGATGCCATACCATTTAGCAGTTTTGACAACGGAGGAGATTTGGTGGAAACAGCCCTCCTATGTCAAGCTTTGATATGTATTAGGGAGTATTTCAAAAATGGAAATTCCCAGGAACAACTTTTGGCTCAAAAAGCAGACTTATTATGGAAAGGGGTCGAATGGAATTGGTATACAAAAGGTGAAGACGTTTTATACTGGCACTGGTCCCCTGATTATGATTGGCAAATGAATTTTCCAATTAGAGGATATAATGAAGCAATGATTACCTACTTGCTGGCTGTTTCCTCTCCGGATTATCCTATTTCAACCGATGTCTATCATAAAGGATGGGCAAGGAACGGAGATATTGTTTCTTCTTCAAGCCAGTACAATATCCCGGTTGTTTTTAACCATAATGGTGCACAAGGAACAGTTGGTCCATTGTTTTGGGCTCATTATTCATACTTGGCACTTGACCCTCGGGGATTATCAGACAACTACGCAAACTATTGGGATGCCGTCAAAAACCATACTGAAATTATTTATGAACATTGTATAGAAAATCCACATGAATATATCGGTTATAATAATAACGTATGGGGCTTGACGGCAAGTTACTCAAGAAATACAGACGGAAGCACAGGGTATGCAGCCCATCAACCCAATAATGATAAAGGAATTATTACTCCAACAGCAGCCCTTTCATCGATTGTATATACTCCGACAGAATCATTAGATTTTTTAAGATTTATATATGAAGATACACAAGGAACTTATTTAGGCATTGCAGGGCCTTATGATGCTTTTTCACTCCACTATTCATGGAAAACAGAAAGGTATCTTGCCATTGATCAGGGAACGATAGGTCCGATGCTTGAAAATTACAAAACACAATTATTTTGGAATTTATTTATGAATGCTCCGGAGATAAAACAAGGTTTGCAGAGTTTGGGTTTTACATCTACAGAGCATGACTTGACAAATGTAGCTGAGGATATTATACAAAACAAAATCCGAATCTTCCCCAACCCCACTTTTGATTTGTTAAACATCATATCTGATACCGAGAGAATTGGTTTGGAATTTCGAATGATTGATAATTTGGGTAGGGTTGTTCTTGCAAGTACTATCACCAATGAAAATACGACCGTTGATATTAGTGAACTCTCAAAGGGAATATATTACATTACAATTGATGATCAATTTATAAAACCAATAGTCCATAAGTAAATAAAATTGAAAAACTACGGGCTTGAGCCGGTAGTTTTTCAATTGCAATCAGAAACAATTTTCACATAGCAATGAAGAAGACAATGTTCAAATATGAATAAGGATTTTTAAGGCAATTAATTATTCAAATACCATATTTATGTTTAGCTTGAAAATAATACGCATCAAAGGAAATTTTTATTCCTTGCAATATTTATTTGGTATTTCTTTGTTTTACACGACCATTTCAATCAAAGGATTTTCAAAATATCAAAAAATAATGACGAATTAAAAAGGATCCGAAAACCGTACATCATTTACATAATTCCAATCTGTAAGCGTATTCAGAAATGCTTCTAAATCATCTATTTCTGATTCTGTCAGATTTAATCGAGTCGGAGTTCCTCCATTTGGTGGCTGATTCCACCAACCGCCATTATTATTAAAATCTTCTATAGCTTGTCGGCCTTCTTCTGTGAGTTGCCAACTTAAAGCCCCATGTGGTTGTATATTTTTATTATAATGATTGATAACTTCCCTCAATGTAGAGAATCTGCCATCGTGCATATATGGAGAAGATAGTGCCACATTCCTTAGCGAGGGAATTTTGAATCGCCCATGACTGATTCCATTATCCTCATATTGAATATCTAAACCAATATTCGCAGCCCCCCCCATTGCACCTAGATTACTATCACGATGACAACTACCACAAGTTGCTTTTCCATGGAATAAATCCATACCATTTCTTTCACTGAGACTAAAGGTTGATAAATCAGAAGAATTAGCCCGATCAAACTTAGAATCAATTCCAACCATGGATTCCAAAAATTCAGCCATGGCTTCAGAAATCTTTTCTTTATTTATTTCAGGAGAACCAAATGCATTCTGAAATAAATCAGGATAATAAGATGTTCTCTCCAGCCTATCAACTAAAACTTCCTCATTAGAAAATCTCATTTCAATGTGATCAGCAATTGGCTGGAATATAAGTTCTTCCAAATTATTCGTACGCCCATCCCAGAAAAAAGAAGGATAGCTAAATAAATTGGAAAGAGAGGGTGAATTCCTTAATGTTTTTGTAACATTGGCACCCGTACTAAAAGAGGTATTATCAGCAAATCCCAAATGTTGTTTATGACAAGAAGCACAGGAAACAGATTTGTTTCCGGACAAATTATTATCATAAAACAAAACCCTTCCTAGTGTTGCCTTTGAATCATTGATGATTGGAGGATTCCCGAATATTAAACTTCCATCTGAAGGGATTTTGTAATCATAATTATTTTCAGGTAGAATAGGTACACGTTCTTCGAATACCCCAGAGTTATCTGAACAAGAAAAGAAGCAAAAAACTAAGATGATATTGCTAAGGTAAATTAAGTTTTTCATGGCTATTTATTAAATTTAATGATAAAATAAATTGATGTGGGTAGGCTGAATTGGGAGGAGAAAACAGTCTGTTTTGATTCATCACTATCTACTCCCATACCAAATTCTGTAATGGATTTGCCAAAAGCTAGTTCAGCCAAAAATGCTGTTTCAGTATATAAGCCCATTTTTTCATTAATATCGAATCGTATCCCTAATACTGGACCAATTCCATTGCTGATAGTTTTGTCTATCGCGACGAAGTTTTCTCCGAATTGGGGGTTTGACGTTTTTGCTTCTCGGAATTGACTCCTCAAATCACCTCCCAAGGAAGTTGACCAATGTTTTCCAATATTAAATTGCCGCTCAATACCAAACCTTGTGTCTACAACAAAAGAATGGGATTCTGATATTGTCGTCCCGTCTACCTCAATTGTAGTAGTTGTACCATTCATTCCAAACCCTGCTCTGAAAATCCCTCGATTAGACTTAATTCTTCGATAAGTAATCGCATAAGGAGAAACATTAACATTGCTTGAAGTTCCAAAGCTGATGAATTGTTGGATAAAAAAAGTAGCGTTAATACCAATTTCATGTGTTCTACCGGATTTTTCGCTTTCTTGAGCAAAAAGCGTTGTATTTACCATAAGGATACAAAACATGAAAAGACTTGTTTTTAGTATTTTAGTCATTTTTGAGAATTTTGATAATGGAATTGAAAAACCAATTTACATTGAATTGACGATACTTGCTTGAATTATATTGTTTTTTAACATTTATCTTTCCTGATTAAATTTAACTCCAAGATGAATAATATAATCATGGATTTTTGTTAGTACTCAAAGAATGGAAAAGAATAAAGGATGATAACAAAAAACAGCCCCTCCCATTCCATTCGGAATGAATCTTTTGTTGATGTTTCGGTCGACGTGTTCAATTTAAACCTGCCCTAATAAGGAACTTTCAAACTTTTCTTTTTAATTTGGTTTGTGCGTTGAACGTTGACAACAATGATTTTACTAACATTAATATTTCCCCTCCTATTTTTTCAGAATTTTAAATGTCGCCGATTTGCCTTCTTTTGTTTCGACTTGAAGTAAATACACCCCTGCCGGTTCATTGATTTCTAATCGAATCGCATTGGCAGTATTTGTATTCTCCCTTAAGATAATTTGCCCCAATGCATTCCTTAATGTGAAACTTATTTCTTGATGTTTCTGACCTAAATCTACATAAATAAAATTATCGGCAGGGTTAGGATGAACTTTTATAGAGGATGCGAATGCATTATCTTCTACTCCTGTTGTAGTGTCTAGATAATAACATTCCGATATTGACTGACAACCATCCAAAGTAATTTGTACGGCATAATCGCCTTTTGTGTTTATTACTGTGAATTCTTGGTTCGTTTCGCCAGGTATCGGTTCGTAATTATTATTACAATCTAACCATTGGTATTCAGCATTAGGAACATTGGCTGAGATCGTGTCTTCTTCTTCGATAATCATTGCAGAAAAAGCGGTTCCAATGACCAAATCAACAACAATGACACTATCACCATTTTCCGTTTCCATTACATCATAATAAGTACCTGAATTTGTCCATGTATGTGTCCCACTAGGAGACATGTAGGTTTCGCAGGCTTCTTCAGAAATATTGGTTGTAACAAAATTGGGTGTAAAATAATTGATGGTGTGCTGTGTTGTATTCGTGATGATCGGATCATTAAAATCAAAATAAATACCGGCGTTGTTTTCCAAGACAATCCCTTCCGCTAAATTTGGTATTTGATTCACTTTAAATTTAATAAATCCATGACTTTCTACTTCGTTGGTCGTGCTATCTGGCAATAGAATATTATTAAAGGTCCACTACAAGACACGGGGTGTAAATATTTCAAAATCATAAGCATGGCTCGCCACACCCGATTCAACGGAGAAGATATCGAAATCGATAGAAAGTGTATCTCGGATAACAACGGTAAAGGCGGTGTCTGTACCTGTATTTTGAAACCGGATGAGGTATTCCATTTGCTGGTTGGGCAGAATATCATGGGTTTCATTAACACCTAATGGAAAACCTGTTTTATCATTGGGATCATAACTTCCGGTTACTGCTCCACAAAATATATCTACAATCGGGTCGGCATCATCCAAATACATTTCATTCGCCAAGCTCGGCAAACTGTCGCCGGTTCCTCCACAATCTTCTACATTCGCATTTGGTTGGGAATTGCCCGGATGCAAGGGATGTTGATCCGCTTCCAGTCTCCAGAATTGTCCGTCTCCCAAAAAGCTGAAAGTAACAATTTCACCACTCGCCAATTGGATAGAATCCAAAATAATGAGATCTCCATTGATATAAACCCTTACCGGGCTGAAGCAAGTCATATCTCCCGACCCGCTATTGATGACTTCGAAGAAAATGGAATCATTTGCACAATAACCCTCTACGGTTATGGATGACATATCCCAATCTGTTTCACAAGGAGAAGAACTTGGAATATCATCGAACACACAATCGGCAGCAGGAAACAGATTCGCTTCCATACATAAGCTATTTCCTAATATAGCATCACAACTCAGTGTAGTATTGATCCAAAAATTTGAGCAAGTTCCAGGATCTAATGTCCCTATATCAAATTGGTAAATATCATTATCCAATTCGATGTAAGGTATAGATGAAGAAGTAGGAGTAAGCAATATTACCATTAATCACCGTTGTACTTGGATCAAAGCTATTATTAATCTGCCCTTGG
>JAHDHJ010000233.1 GCA_020631375.1 Saprospiraceae bacterium
TTCAAACATTTTTATATTCTGAGTATTATAATTCAATAAAACCACTGTTTTACTTTTTTTGTACATTTACCTTATGCTAAAATATATTTACATAACGGCATTTTTATTATTGGCGAATTATAGCATTGCACAGCAATATAATTTCATACAATATTCCATTTCTGAAGGCTTGGCACAATCCCAAGTCTATTCCATGGTACAAGACAGTAAGGGATATTTGTGGTTCGGAACACAAGGCGGAGGATTGAGTCGTTTTGATGGAAAAGAATTCGATAATTTTTCTACGAAAGACGGACTGTCATCCAATGCCATTTCATGTATTTTTGAAGATAGTAAAAAACATATTTGGGTAGGGACGAAAAGAGGATTGAGTAAATATGACGGAAAAGAATTCAAGGAAATAAAATGGAATAATAATATCATACCAAGGATAGAGACATTCCTGCAAAAAAATGATTCCACCTTATGGATAGGAACTAGAAAAGGAATTCTTGAATATTCGTTTTCATCCGATTCCATTTATGAAAAAAAAATCCATCCGGTATTAGATAAGAATATTGTCCATAAATTATATCAAGGAAAAAAAGGGATTTGGGTAGGAACAATAAAAGGGGCATATCACCTTGGGGAAAAAATAACTTTATTTAATACTGGAAATGGTTTGTCAGGAAATGAAGTCCTTGATTTTACGGAAGGAAATGATGGACTAATTTGGATGATTAGTCATGAGGGAGGGTTGGAATTTGTAGATGAGAATACATTGGAAATTATCCGAAAAAAAAATATTCCAAATACAAAAGATGCTTGGTGTATCCAAAAAGATAATGATGGTAACATTTGGATAGGAAGGGAAGAGAAAGGCTTGGTTTTTTACCATGCTCAAGATTCCGTTTGGACGAATATTTCTACAAGGGAAGGATTGCCGAATAAAAATATAATTTCCATTTTACAAGACGACTGGGGAAATATTTGGTTTGCAACATCGGGAGGTGGAGTACTGAAATATCTAGGACAATTTTTTATACATTATGACGAATCCGAAGGCGTACACGGTGATCGGATTTATGCAATAAATGAAAATGAAAATGGGGATATTTTATTTTCTGCTTCCAGTGAGGGCTTGGCAATTTATGATAGTTTGGGTTTTCATGCAACGGAATTGGACAGCGGATATCT
Organism: Saprospiraceae bacterium; assembly: GCA_020631375.1. Classification (GTDB taxonomy): domain Bacteria; phylum Bacteroidota; class Bacteroidia; order Chitinophagales; family Saprospiraceae; genus JAHDCE01. The sequence goes on from JAHDHJ010000233.1 coordinate 1,177, forward strand.
GGATGTGAAATGCAAATCCATTTTAGAGAAAAAGGATGGTTCTTTTTGGTTGGGAACAATAGGGAAAGGTATTTTTATTTCCGATACTACGGGAGTGAAAATATTAAATGAAGAAAATGGTTTTCAAGGGAAAGAAGTCCTTTCTATGGTAGAGGATGATAGGGGTTATGTCTGGGCGGCTACGAATCACCAAGGCATTTTCAGGATAGAAGATTTGGATACATTGGGCTTTTCCATTTTGAATTTTAATCGGAAAGATGGACTTCGGAGTTTGCGGATTACACAAATGAAAATGGGACCTAATAAAAATATTTGGTTTGCTACAAAATTAGGTGAGGTAGGCTATATTGAAAATGATAAAATAATTAAAATATTCAGGGAAGAAGAAGGCTTGACTTATGACAATGCCGTCCGTTCCATTGCCTTTGATAATATAGGGAATATATGGGTAGGTACTGCCGGAGACGGAATTTTAAAAGCAGAATTGACAAAGGATTCCATCCAATTTAATCCAATAACTCTAAGGGATGAATTACATTCTTTTAATATTTATTTATTGATTTTTGATAAGGAAGGAAATCTGTGGGCAGGAAATGAAAAAGGTGTTGATAAGTTGACAATAAATGAAACGGGAATAGTTACAGACATTCAGTTTTTTGGAAAAAACAAAGGCTTTTTAGGAATAGAAACTTGTCAGAATTCTGCCATTTGCGATAAGGATGGAAATATATGGTTCGGTACTTTAAATGGCTTGACCCAACACATTCCATCCAAACAACAAATTAAAATTTCACCTCCGCAAATTCATTTTAAGGAAGTATCATTATTTTACCAACCATTAAGCGAAACCAGGTTTTCCGAATTTGTCAACCCATTGGGAGGAATAAAAGAAGGATTAAAATTACCTTACCACACCAATAGTGTCAACTTTGAATTCAAGGCAATCAATATTTCTAATCCGGATGATATTCGCTATCGTTGGAAATTAGAAGGTGCGGAAAATGAATGGTCGCCATTTTCAAAAAAAGAATCCGTAGATTATTCTAACCTCCCCTCAGGCGAATATACTTTTGCCGTACAGGCAATTTCGGGTAAGGAATTATTAAGTGAATCCATTAGTTCTTCCTTTGAAATAAAAGAACCTTTCTGGCAAACCATTTGGTTTAAATTATTAATTCTTTTGTTATTTGCATTAATTTTCGGATCCATTTTATGGACTTGGAAAAGAAGGATCCAATTTCGGGAAAAAATAAAAAGAGATAAATTAGAAATAGAGAATCATGTATTGCAATTGGAACAAAAAGCATTGCAATTACAAATGAACCCGCATTTTATTTTTAATGCATTAAATAGTATTCAATCTTTAGTGGCTACAAAAGATTACACAACGGCAAGAAAAGAAATAGGAAACTTTGCATCATTAATGAGAGGGATCTTATCCAATTCCAGAAAGAACAGAATTAATTTGGAAGAAGAAATAAATACTTTGGATAAATACCTTAAAATGGAACAATTTTGCCAGAGAGTGAAATTCGATTATTTTATTATTCCTCCGAATAATATGGACGCTGAAGAAATAGAAATCCCTCCGATGTTGTTGCAACCCTTCGTGGAAAATTCTGTCATACATGGTATTTCTCATTTGGAGAAAGATGGAGAAATTAAAGTAGAATTCAAGGTCTATCAAAAAATACTGGAATGTGTAATTACGGATAATGGGGTAGGACGGAAAAAAGCCAACGAACTCAGACAATCCAAAAAACCGGGACACCAATCCGTAGCCATGGAAGTCACCAAAGACCGCTTGGATGCACTGAAAGGAAACCTGAATTATAAACCATTGGAAATGTCAGATATCTTGGATAAAAATGGAAATGTAGAAGGAACTAAAGTTGTGGTGAGGTTGCCTTTGGAAGTTGATTTTTAATTAAGAGGAGCAGTCGATTAATAAATTATTAATCGACTCTAATGGCTTTCCCCAATTGAGCGATTGTCTATAAATCTCTAGCCATCTACTTAAAAACCAAAATAAGATAGGAGCAATTTTGCTCCTATCTTATTTTGGTTTTTACAGTTTTTTTAGGGTTATGAGTTTTTGGGTTTTATCAAGAACTAGTTTGAAAAAGTGTTTGAAATCAGCATATTCTTTTTCAGGGAAATTATATTTTTTTAATGATAAAGAAATAATAACTTGAATGTTATTTTCTTTTACGGATGAACGGTAACTGAATGAGGCACTATTATCCGGTAAAGAGAATTTGCTGTTTTCTGGCATCTTTTCAATGGTATAGCCAGAAGGAATTTTCATATTGAATATAATTTTATCCTTAAATGGATAAGGAAGTGTCAAGGGGTAATTCCTCTTTTCTTTCTCAATAGACTTTCCTATCCAGTCCCAAGAATTATTTAAAAAAACTGGAACAGAAATAATATCTTTTGATTCCTTGGCAAAATTCGGAATTTCCAATTCTATGCCATTAATGAATTTTGCTGATTTATTATTAAGGTCTTTAGCCTCTAAATAATTAATTTTAACTTGACTGAATTCATTGGAAATGAAATTAATAGCATATTCCTTATCATTTCCTTTATTCTCATATTCTTGCCTAAAATACATTGCCTTATAGTTATCAAGTATTATTTGTAGCTTTCCTGATAACTTTCCTTTTTCATCTAAAGAAAAATTCATTATGGATGTTTCAGATGTTATAGGACTTGTTACATCTATCCAATTATAAGCCCCTCCCTCATGTATTGCTAAGCCTTTTCCATTTATTGCTTCCGGACGTATAGTGCCTAAGGGTAATGATTTTTTTGAAAAATCCAATAATATTAATTCTTCAGCAGCTATCTGAATAATGATATGATTAAATTGGTTCGATATAGGGTAAGCTGTAATTACCTTTCCATGTCCCTTTGTGCTAACTAATACGGGATGGCTTTTTATTCCAAAATGATTCAATAATGCGATGCCCATAAGATTCATTTCAGAACTATTAGAAGTGCCTTCTTGGAAAGAGGCATTCAAACTTTTCCTAGAATAAATGGAATAATATCCATTCCATTCCACTTCCGATGAAATGAAATTTGCAATAATTTTAATTTTATCTTCATCTGTTTTTGCTGAAGACATTTGAGGCATTATTGCTTCCACTATTTTATTAAAATTCCTTTTATTGGTAATTTGTTTCCCAAGTCTTGAATCTTCATACCTCTCTATTGTATGGTCCTTCCAAGAATCAAAAACTGGTATTAATTGATTATCTTGAAACTCTGTAGCATTCAACTGAAAATATAATTTTGAATAATGATCCTTAGGATAGCTTACCAAATTATCTGTATCAAAAGAAGGAATGTTATCCATGATATAAGACTCGTAATGCACTGTAGCGTAACGATTATATTTTTCTATTTCAACAACTCTCCCATTAATATATTGCTTAAAACCTATGAATTCATAGGTTCTGGATTTTAGGATTTCTTCTTCTTTTAAGCCGGTGGTGTATTCTTTTAAAATTGAATAATGTAAAAAATCAGGTCTTTCCATTTCTAATTTGCTCCATCGTTTTGGTATTGAACTTTGGAAATACCAAAATGGTGGTAAATGCACACTCCTAATTTCTTTTTTGTATTTATACTCAATGACTGACCCGACTTTTACATTTGGAAGAGTAAATTTTACCTCTGACCAAAATTCATTTCTCTTAACCTTAATGATTTCTTTTTTGGGCAGTTTGCTTACGGTTCCATCAGGAGCAATGGTTTGTCCGGCGATATTCACGATATTTTCAAAATCCCCCTTAGAATAAAAATCCAAATTTATTTTAGCCCAATCTAATCCTGCTTCGGATAATATTTTTATTCTAACATGTGTATTGAAATAAATAGTTGGGTCTTCTCCTGAAAAAATGAAATCAATATGTCCTGTTTCACCTAAGACTACTGCAGCTGCAGTAGGAGCTGGGTCATAGGATGTCATAGCAAGATCTTCTTTTGAGACCTTACCCCATTTCATTTTATAATTTTTATTTTGAGAGAAAACAATTATTGGTAATAAAATTAGTAATAGGGTCAATCTATTTGCTAAATGTTTCATGGAACTATGTTTTTTATTTAGTTATATTTTTTTAAAATGTTGACTGATTTAATTATTGACTTTCAAGGAGGTATGCCTCTTTGGATTATTATTAGAAAATCAATCCAAGGAACTTCAATTCCTTGCTAGTAAAAGATTGGGTTGAAAACCAACGGAATAAGATAACCTTTCAATTGACCAACAATTTGAAAGAACATTTTCTTTATCTTTAGCTATAGATAAAGGATATAAACTATCATGCCAAAGGTAATGATTTTCAATGAAAATGTCGAGGGCCAGAAATGATATTGACAAAAAATAAGGAATAACTATAAAGGGGCAATCGATTTAAATTACTATCCTGAACATATCTTCTGCTAAATAATAGACCATAAGAAAAGCATTAAAAACTAATTTCTTATCATAGGTCAATTTTTATATTGTTGGTAAGACCTACTTTTGTATTTTATTTATAAAAATTCAATACATTTTTAGAAAGAACCAACTTTTAAAATTATGATGAAAAAAATATTAATTGGTTTAGTAAGTTTCGTTATTCTTGCTTTTATCGCCCTTTACATATTAACGAAGCCAACAGCTACAGAAGATGGAGCATATATTCCATCTCCATTTGCATTGAAGTTGGCAACGTCTTCTACAACCGATTTTGATAACACTGTTTATGAAAATCCACATACGGGTAATAAAAAAGTGTTGATGGTATGTACCGAAGAAAGAAACATGACCATGGCTAATGGTAAAAAGTTTTCTACGGGAAATCATCCTGTAGAAATGATGCTGCCAATATTGCATTTAAAAAATGCAGGCTTTGATGTAAATGTTGTAACTCCAACAGGGAAGCCAGTCAAAATTGAAATGTGGGCAATGCCGGGAGAAGATGAGAATATGAAAGCTATCTATTCAGAATTCAAGGATAAATTCGAACATCCAGGAAAACTATCTGACTTTGTTCAAAATTCAATGACTGACAGCACGGACTATGTAGCAGTTTTTATTCCAGGAGGGCATGGAGCAATGCTTGGTTTACCTGAAAATAAGGATTTGAATAAAGTACTTCATTGGTCACATGATAATGATATGTTCACGCTTGCTATTTGTCATGGACCGGCGGCATTATTGGCTGCAAGTTTAGACGGCGATAAAGATTCATTTATTTATAATGGTTACAAAATTGCTTCATTCCCGGATGCTGTTGATGCGCAAGGACCAATGATAGGTTATACACCGGGTAGTATGCCTTGGATATATGGAGAGCGTTTAAATAAATTGGGCGTTACGATTATTAATGAAGCAGCTGATGCCACTATTCACATGGACAGGAAATTAATTACGGGAGCAAGTCCTCAAGCTGCTAATAATTTTGGGAAATTAGCAGCTACTGAACTTCTTAAAGTGGTGAACAAATAATAAAGCCTATTGTCAATACAGAGTATTTACTCTACCCGATGGTTTTTATATTCAAGAACCCAACTCGCCTTTCAAGGTGTT
>JAHDHJ010000008.1 GCA_020631375.1 Saprospiraceae bacterium
AATCAAACAAATGTTACAAATGGTGGTCTATAAAGTGAATACCGCTGGGTATGCAATAAAAAAGGGAGCAAAATATTTTGCTCCCTTTTTTGATTGTTGATTGATATTATTAGTCTTCGTCCCTATGTTCTCCATCATTTCTTCTTTCTCGGATCTGATCCCGTTTATTCTTCATTCTTTTTAGGACTTCCGTTCTGAAACTTTTTTCAGCTCTTCTCAGTCGCACGAGTTTTTTCATCGGAATGGCATTTTTTAATTTGGCAATATATTCTTTCTTCAATGCCAATTTTTGTTCCTCCACCTGGATTTCCTTATTGATGAAAGCTTCCGCCTCTGCCTCTGTCATATCTTTTAAAGGCTTTCTGTTTTCCTTGCTCGGACGGGCATTTTTCATGATTTCCTTTTCTTTTTGTTTGAATTCCCGATATATCGGCCAAAAAGAGCTTGCCTCACTTTCCGTCAAATCCAATTTGTCATTGATATAGGCTTTGCGGAGTGCTTCGATTTTTTCCTTAGCCTCTTTTTTGAATTCCGCACCTCTACCTTGTGGTTGGGCAATGCAAGAAACAGATATTGCCAAGAAAAAAATAAAAAATATGATGCCGGATTTTTTCATAATATTAAATTTCATCAGATAATTCATCCAAAATGGCTTCTATATAAATGTCAGCCTCATCTTCGGATATTTGTTCTGTATTTTTATAATCAATGTCCTCATAGCTGATAAGCCCGGTATTCGCCAAATCATCCAAATCAAAATCACCCATATGTTGGTCCAAATAATCCAAAACTTGTTCTTGATTAAAATGTTCAAGTTCTGCGAATTCGTTTTCTACAACATTGCTTTGGTTCATCATCCAAAATCCCATACCTGAAATCAAGAAGAGAGAAGCCGCAACAGCGACCCATCTGAAAGGATTCCCTTTTCGTACAACATTATTTTCCTTGGAATACAAAGGTCTTACCAATGCCTCTTTATCTTCCTTGCCAACTGCATCCATGATATTATCAGCCAAAGAATCAAAGAATCCATCAGGAGTTTGGAATCCTCCTTCCCTTTCTTTCATCTTATCCAAAAGGAAGGGAGAATGTTCCCTAAGTTCATTTTTTATGTCGTCATTATTTTTCATTCCAATATAATTCTCCCTTGTTTGACCGCATGAACCTAAAAAGGTTTAACGGGATAAAATATAATTTTCGATTTTCTTTACCGCATGGTGGTAAGAAGCTTTCAAAGCCCCAATCGAAGTACCCAATACTTCCGACATTTCCCTATAACTCATTTTATCTTCGTACCTGAGGTTGAAAACCTGTCTTTGTTTATCCGGCAATGCAGCCAAAGCTTGTTGCAATATCATTTCCGCTTCATTTCCATCAAAATACTGATCCGCTTTTAGCGAATTGGCCAAACCGAATTCCTCATGGTCGATAGAAGAAGTAAATTGCTTTTTTTTCTTATTTAAGAAAGTAATGCTTTCATTAGCGGCTATCCGATAGAGCCAAGTGTGCAATTTAGAATCTCCCTTGAAATTCTTAATTCCCCGATATACCTTAATGAAAGTGTTTTGTAAAACATCATGTGCATCATCATGATCAAAGACCATTTTCCGTATTTGCCAATACAATCTCTCTTGGTAGGTTTCCACCAATAGACGGAATCCTTGCTCAATGTTGGCGGCTTCCGCCAACAAGGCAATTATCTTTTCATCAGGACTCTTATCGTTCAAAATGGCTTCCAATATATTCCGATTTGCTACTATGACTACAAAATTCCAAAAAGGTTTAACCTACAAAATAAAAAAGATGCTCAGGAATAATTCCAAGCATCTTTTTTAAAATTATAAATTCATTCATTATTCATTTACAAGAGTAAGAAGCACATGACTCACTACACACCCACTCACCACTCACGAATAAATAAATAAAAATCACAACTCATCATTACCCCCCTCGATATCAAACAACAAAGTAAACCTCAAAGTATTATCCAAAGGATTACGCTGATTCGATGTAGGAACGAGATAACTAAAATTCAAACCGAATACACTATATTTAAGTCCAAGACCTACTGTAAAATATCTACGGTTACCTTTAGTCTTATGTTCCCAATAATAACCTGCCCTTACAGCAAATTGCTTATCATACCAATATTCGGCACCTATTGAAATCATAAACTCTTTCATTTCTTCACTAAAACCACCCGGAGCATCTCCAAATGATTTGAACATGGCACTTACAAGTCCCTGTTGCTTATAATCAAGAACTTCATCTCCATTGGCATCTATTGAGTTTCCATCATGATCCACAAGTTCCCCATTCTCATTTCTATAAAAAGGAGGTGTAGGAACCATAAGCTTATTCATATCAAGTGCAAAAGTCAAGGAGTTGAAATCATCTATATCTAATTCCAAGGCGGTTCCCAGTCCGAAATTAGTAGGGATATAATCCTTGTTTACAGAATTCGTATAAGTAATTTTAGGACCGATATTCGTAATGGCAAGACCTGTAGTGGATTTACCAGTCATTCCACCTAACTTAATCGGCTTGCTGAATGTCATGGAAATATCCGCAGCACCGGTGATACCTGCTTTGATATCAATATCATCTACTTTTTGACCCGCAGCCAAATTGGAGTAAATCAATTTTGCACCTATTCCGATAGAGAAATGCTCACTCAGTTTCCTAGAATAAGCCAATGCTAATTCGAATTCATTAGGGCGACCTTCTCCCACTCCTTCGCCATTTTCATTGGTAAAACTGATTTTTCCTAATGAAAAATAACGGATGCTTCCTGCTACTGCTTGATCTCCTTTGTCACCTATTTTGCCATAAGCGGAAAGGTATGCCATATAAACATCTGTTAGACCCAAGGATCGTAACCAAGGCGTATAAGTAGCAGCTATTCCGATATTCTTGTCTGCAAATGCAAGATTGGACGTGTTGAAATGCATTGCATTTGCATCGGGCGTAACTGCAATCCCAACATCACCCATAGCACCTGCACGGGCTTCCGGAACGATTCTTAAAAAAGGAACTGCCGTAATAATGGTATTCGTACAGGGACCTCCGTCCGGATTAGTCCATTCTCCTGTGGCAAGATTATATTGACATCCGTTTTGGGCGGATAGCGTACTGCTCTGTAATATAATAATAAAAGTAGGTAATAGTACCCAAAAGATTTTTTTCATAACCAATGTTATTTTTTAAAAAGTAGCCATTAATTTAGATAGAATTGGCTACTTGAGCCTGCAAATATAAGATTAAAAAATACTTGGGTAAACTTTCACCATATAATAAAAAATGTTTATTATGTAATTTTACATTCATTTGATGTTACGAGATGTTTCATCAAAAGTTTTAAAAATAACGTGTAGTATTGGGTTTTAGATGCTTTGGGCTAATAATATCATTAATTCACCCAACAAAGCACTCAAAATATATTTACTTAACCTAAGCCGCGTAAAACGCAACAGATATTATATTTAGACTCTAGTACCTAGACTTTATAATGATTTTCGTAGAAAATTATCTGATTAATATGAATTGTCTAGTGTCTAAATACTAATATCTAAAGTCTGTTGCGTTTTTACGCAACTTGGACTACTTAATTCAATATGACTAATTTTTCGAATTCGCTGCTTATCGTACTATTGATACTATCTTCATTAAAATTAGCAATACTTACTTTATAAAGATAAACACCTCGCCCTATCTTATCTCCATATTCGTCTCTGCCATCCCATTCTATTCCTCTTATTCTATTTCCATCCGCAAATATATCCTCGTCAATTGTTTTTACCAATTTTCCCGAAACAGAATAAATTTTTACCTGAACCCTAAGCATTTTACCTGCTTGGTTATGTTCGAATTGGAATTCGGTGTTGGTTGTGAAAGGATTAGGGTAATTCAATACATGTTCCAATGCTACTTCCGCATCATCTTCTACAAAAAACTCTGTGTATCCTTCTCCTGAATTATTGGCAATATCCCAACCTTTTACCCTAAGGGTATGCAGTCCGGTTTCTAAATTACTTAAGGGGTATTTGGCCTTTCCTTTTTTAGGATTGTCCGTTTCAGCCTCATAAAAATCATTCATGGTAATGGTGTTTTGCGTATTCTCATCTAGAACAGCAGTCAAGTCATGACCTATACCTGAACTCGCAACATTAATACCAAAATCATCCGATAATTTTACATAGATAACAGGATCGGGACTCGTCAAACCACCAAAAGCAAATTCCTCATCATCCATAAAGACTTCGACTAAAGGAGGATTGTCATCGGATACAGGGTTGGCTGCGGTTCCTCCAATTATGATTCTGTCATAATATCCGGCAGCATCCTTAGATGTTCCGTCGTGTGCATAGTAGCTGATTCTCCCTTTACCATATTGATAATCTATGTCCTTAGGGACAATGAAACTGAAAGTGAACGCTCCATTGCTCACAGTTGCAGATCCTTTGAAAATAATATTTTTTTGTGAGGTGAAATCTTTAGGTAGACTTTCTCCGGGGTCATTGACCAAGGTGGAAACAATATTCTTTTTATCAAAAATAGTAGGGTAAACAATACCGTTGAAATTATTTAACTGTACTCCATTATTATCTACAATAATTCCTGATATACTTATTTCTTGTAAAGCAGCAAGAGTATCCAGTCCCGAAACATTCTGATTATTAATATGGGTAGTCATAATGCCATATTCAGGTAGTGCAAGGTGTTGTGTAGGATCTCCGATCATGGTGAACTTCCTGGCATTGGATGTTATGGTGTCTTGCGAATTTCCGTTTTTAGCCAAACGGAGAATTTCTCCCATTGGGGGATATTCACCATCAACTTTTTCAAATATAGTATTGAATGTCTCTTCAGTCAGTCTTTTATTGGCATTGGAATAAACTGCTCTGGTTGTAGTGAATAAGCCTATGCCTCCTCCATTTTCATTCAAGAAAACCAATTCTCCCGCACTTTCGGCTATGGGGTCATCATATCCTGTGAAAGAACAAGTAGCTGTAATAAAAAGGGGCATTTTATACTTATTAGTCCAACGGTTGATATCCTCAACCAATAAAGTTCTTTCTTGAGTCCAGCCGTTTGGTCCACCATGTCCAAGGTAGTTTATTACCAGTTGACCTTTGAATACTGAACTATTAATTGATTTTTGTGCGTCTGGATAGGTATGCCCCCCCGAAGATGAGATTTGCCTAAATGCATCCAGGTATATTTTATTGATATTAAAATTTTCATAATTTTCATCAATGAAATTGGCGATACCATCTGCTTGGTTGATATGGGTATTGTTATCTTCATCATCTGCTACGAAAGTCAAGTTATTCCTCCAATCTCCTAGCGTTTCTGGTGCGAGATCATATCTGATAATTTTATCTACAGCATTAGCCGCTTCAAAAGGAGTCTTTACAGGGATTCTTCCAACAGCAATGTCCAGTGCACCTTCCAATTCCGAAGTGCCACCATCCATTGGGGCTCCTTCATTATTATCAAGTAAAGCATAGTAGTCATCCGTAGGGAAAGCCTCTATCGGAGCAAGGGATTGAATTGTTTCATAAACAGGGATGAACCTGGAATTTACCCCGATTTCGTAAGTGTCTTTATGATCAAAGGAACCATCTCCAAAAAGAATTAGGTATTTGAACCGAGGCGTTCTTTCGTAAAGCATTTTTGCCATATCCCTGATGGCTACGGCATCCAATGAACCAGAAGAGAATTCATTATAGACTTGGTCGATTTCTGCCATGGCTATGCTAATTCCTGAATGGGATTCTCTGTGTTCTTTTAATCTTTGCGCAGCCGCTTCAAAATCTTTATGGTAAATCATTAAGGCATCAACGTCTGTTATGCTATGCAGATTTTGGTTGGGAATGCTTCCGATGGCTTCAGGGGAACTAAAATTCCCACTAGGATCGAATGCTATGAATTCCTTGAGTTCGTCTGTAGTTGTTCCGAAGCTGCCTTGGGTTCCACTGGTATTATATGATTGCCGTTTAGGAGATAATGGATTACTGATATCCCAGATTACAATATTTGAGTTCATATTGCTGATTTGGAATTCGGTTATTCCTTGTCCTATACTATTGGCATCCCTGAATATGAATTGGCTATTATTATAAACCAAATTCCGCCTATAGTTCAGTTGTATGAAATCCAGCCATGCCTCGCCTCCGGGAGCATCATAGGTGATTTTCATATTAAGGTTACCAGTAGGAGGCACACTGGCTGAGATTACACCCCTTCTGGCATAAGTTGCTTCTACATTAGTAGTATTGACAAATTGCATTGTGCTACTTTCAAAAGTTTGTCCATTAGCTGATATACTGAATTTACTACTACTATTGTTTCCTCTACGGGCAACCATTTCCACCCTACAGTCAATTGATGTTGAATTGTCAATGTTGGGGAGATTGAATTGATAATCTTTTTCAGTAACCAAGTCGAATTTGTCTCCGAACCATTGGCTTCCGGAACCACTTCCCCCACTATAATCTTTAAGGAGGTTGTAACGTTCTTCTTCTAGGACAGTGAAATCATTGAAAGAGCTAGACGTATAATTAGCATTGTCTAATGATGCTTGATTTCCCAGCCTTAAACCATTCCCCGGGCTGATTTTGATGAAATAATAATTTTTATTATCATAAACATTGGGTTCCATCCCGAAAATAGAATTAGCAACATCGAAAGTTTTTTTATTAGCTCCCTCGGCATAGAATAGGATATAATCCCCGGAATCAAAACTGCCATCATTTTCTCCACTGATGAAAATAGCATTTTCTACGACATCGTCATGTCGGAAATCTCCGTTTCTTCCAGGCAGTTTTCCTCCTCCATTTCCATAGATTTTTATTGTTTTTGGATCAATGTTATCTATGTCGATATTCAAATCATTTTTAAGGAAATCGTACGTTATTTTATGAATGCTATAATCTGTTGTAGCAATCTTATAAATATCTCCATCCGAAAGGTTCGACGTATAAGTCTGGTCCCTGTAAGGAGAAATAGGATTGCTATCCGGAATGACATTAATCCTGATCTTAAAGGCATTCAATTTTTCATAATCTTGGAGGCCTGTTCTTTTTATGGGTATAAAAGAAACCTTACAGTATGGTTTTCTTCTTTCCCATTCTACAGTGGTATGTATTTTTATATGGTCCATGATCCTTGTATAAATCCCACCATCCATTTCTAAGTCATCAAAATCGAATTCGACTAGGCGGGCATCCACTTTCCCTCCATTAGATAATGGAATCCTTACCATATAAAGGGGGAGTTGGCTAGGGTCGTTTGTCGTATAACCATTTTTGAAACCAAGCTCGCCATCTGTGTTCCATTGGATTTCATCATTGATGAAAAATGTCTCTTGCCCACAAATTGAATTAATACTTAGACATAAAAAAACAAGAAAGACTATATTATTTTTATATTGCATCGCTTTCTGTGAAATTTGAGTTTTTGAAAGTTTTGTTAATTCTCTAAAGTGTTATAAAAACGTTAAAGAGATAGTGGTATTGTTTAGATAACATACAATAATTAGATAATTGATAGTTAAATTTCCAAAGGTGAAGCCTTAAGGGCAAAAGTAAGTATCTTTATTTCATTAATTAAACTATACATTAAGAAGCTATTTGGATTTTGAAAATTGACTATGCAAATTCTAAGTGTTAAATTCAAACAACTTCTAAGGTAACGACTTGATACATTTATATATGGTCAGAAGAATACAAGCCATTACTTATACCATCATATTTATATGCCTTTTGTCAATTGGAGGACGATTGTCGGCACAAGATCCTGTATTCAGCCAGTTCTTTTCATCACCTTTGAATTTGAATCCGGCATTTGCAGGGACGACACATGCACCTAGGATTGCATTGAACTATAGAAACCAATGGTCATCTATATTTAATGCCTATGTAACCTATGCGGTTTCATATGATCAATATTTTGAAAATATTAAAAGTGGTATTGGGTTTTCTGGAATGGTAGATCATGCAGGGGATGGCATTTATAATACCGGAAGATTTAATATAACCTACGCCTACCGCTTACCGATAACGGATGAGATTTTCCTAAAGGGAGGGGTGCAGGCTGGTTTGTACCAGGTAAGTTTGGATTGGGACAGGTTAGTTTTTCTGGACCAATTGGATCCCTTTGACGGGCAAACTACGATTTCTGAAGAAAATCGACCTGAACAATTGAGTAGGGGGGCTTTTGATATTTCTAGTGGATTGTTAGTATATAGTAAGATGTTTTATGCAGGGTTTTCAGCACATCATCTGAATACACCAAACGAAAGCCTATTGAATATAAACGAAGGTTTATTAGATGGATTACCCATGAGGTTTACAATGCATGGAGGTGCACAATTTTCTTTGACAAAAAGCAATAAGAGTAAGTTTCCTGCGTTTATATCTCCGAACTTAATGTATACAAGGCAGAAAACTTTCCAACAAGTCAATCTGGGTACCTATGTGAGCTTAGGTCCGATTTTTGGAGGTGCTTGGTTCAGACATACATTTAATAATTCAGATGCGGCCATATTTTTGGTGGGATATTCAAAAAATATCCTAAAGATAGGATACAGTTATGACTGGACTATTTCTGAATTGCAATCAGAGTCTAATGGCTCTCATGAAATTAGCATAATATTGAATTTTGATGGAGGAAAGAAGAGACCTCCGGACTACAATGATTGCCTTAAGATATTCAGATAAGGCATCAAAAAGTAAAAAAAGTAGAACAAAAAACATTTTGATAGTCAAATAATATTTGTAATGAATGGTTTTTGTTTATATTTGTTAGTCAGAGTTTCGTTAGAAAAAGAAAACTAAGCTTACATGAAGAATTTTTTGGGATTTAGTTTCGCACTAATAGTGCTAGTATTAATTGCCTCTAGTTGTGGCAGTAAAGAGCGTTCATCTACAACAGGATGGAAATATAATGACACCGAATGGGGTGGATTTGAAAAACGCGATTATGAAGGTCAAGAAACAGGACCTAATCTGGTTCTGATAGAAGGTGGTACCTTTATGATGGGAGTAACAGAACAAGATGTTACTTTCGAGTGGAATAATATTCCAAGGCGTGTTACTGTTTCCTCTTTCTATATGGATGAATCAGAAGTATCCAACCTAGATTATAAAGAATATCTTTATTGGTTGGCTAGGGTTTTTGGGGAATCATACCCAGAAGTAAAATTGAAAGCCCTACCTGATACCTTGGTTTGGAGGGAAGAATTGGCATTCAATGAACCATTTGTAGAGACTTATTTCAGGCATCCTGCTTATGATATGTATCCTGTAGTTGGTGTGAACTGGCTACAAGCGAATGAATATGCTAAATGGAGGACTGATCGAGTGAATGAAATGATTTTGATTGAAAGGGGGATATTAAACGGGAACCCTGAACAGAAAGATGAGGATAACTTCAATACTGAGGCATATCTAGCTGGTCAATATGAAGGAAGTGTAAGGAAAAATTTACCTGACCTCAGGTCTGGAGGTGAACGTAAGGTTCAATTTGAGGATGGTATCATGCTGCCATCTTATAGATTACCTACAGAGGCTGAATGGGAGTATGCAGCTCTTTCATTACAAGGGAATCAGACATCGACTAAAGACGAGAGAATTTCTGATAAGAGACTTTACCCTTGGAATGGCAATACTGTAAGGGAACAAACCCGTAATAAATATCAGGGAAGTATCTTAGCTAACTTTAAGCGTGGTCGTGGTGATTACATGGGTATGGCTGGAAAACTTAATGATAATGGTCATATTACCACTCCTGTTAGAGCCTTTATGCCTAATGATTTTGGATTATATAATATGGCAGGGAACGTAAGTGAATGGACAATGGACCTTTATCGTCCAATGACTAGCGTTGCTTTACGTGATGTAGAAAGCCATGATTTGAATCCATATAGAGGTGGTGTTTTCAAAACTAAGGAATTAGATGAAAATGGGGCTCCGGTTGAGAAAGACAGCTTAGGTAGATTGCGTTACAGATATGTAGAAGATGATGAAGTAGCGGAACGTGAAAACTATAAGAGAGGAAAAGTATATGATTATTTAGATGGAGATGAGGAATCAGAAGTAACATATGATTATGGCAAATCCACCCTTATCAATAACAAGGCTAGGGTAATCAAAGGTGGATCGTGGGCAGATAGGGCTTATTGGATGATTCCTGGAGCTAGAAGATTCAAACAAGAAGACAAATCGGATAGAACTATTGGTTTCAGATGTGCTATGACTAGAACAGGTAGTCCAAGTGGTAATGAAATTAAAGGAGGTAACTCTTTTGGGAAGAAAGGAATTTCAAAAAATAAGCGTAAGTATAAATAATACGAATTTATCTATTATATTTAAGAAGCCTTCATGTAACTACATGAAGGCTTCTTAATTTTATACTAACAATATCATTTACTTTTATGATTATAGATTTATATAAGAAATTCAAATCTTCCACTGGGGTTTCTACAGACACAAGGAAAATTGAGAAAGGGTCTATTTTTTTTGCATTGAAAGGGGATAGTTTTAATGGAAATGATTACGCAACTAAAGCGTTGGAATTAGGAGCCGCATTTGCAGTGATAGATGAATTGACAGCCGAAGATAATGAGCGTTTTATTCTTGTTGATAATGTACTGGATACTTTGCAGGCATTAGCGAGGCATCATAGGAGGCAATTTGAAATCCCCATTATAGCGATAACAGGAACGAATGGAAAAACAACAACTAAAGAACTGATATCTGCAATTCTATCTACAAGTTATATTATTCATTCCACCCAAGGAAACTTCAATAACCATATAGGTGTTCCATTGACACTATTATCAATGGCGGATAACGTGGAAGTTGCAGTAATCGAAATGGGTGCGAACCATAAGGAAGAAATTAAATTACTTTGTGAAATAGCAGAGCCAACCCACGGTTTAGTTACAAATGTGGGGAAAGCTCATTTGGAAGGGTTCGGCTCATTTGAAGGAGTTATAAAAGCCAAAGGTGAACTATATGACTATTTATCTTTTCATAATAAAGTTGCTTTTGTGAATACAAATGAGAAGCATCTTGTCAATATGGCAAAAGATTGTTCACGGAAAATTGAATATGGAAAAGATGATGTAGGAAATAAAGGTTCTGAACCTTTTCTTCAAGTAGAATGGAAAGAAAAAGAGATACTTTATAGCGCAAAGACCAACCTAATTGGTTCGTATAATTATAATAATGCCCTTACTGCAATTATACTGGGTAAATATTTTAAGGTTAGTAATGAAAAAATAAAAACGGCATTAGAAAACTACATTCCAAAAAATAACCGTTCCCAATTAGTCATTAAAGCTTCCAACAAAGTAATCTTAGATGCCTATAATGCTAACCCGACGAGTATGGCAGCCGCTCTGGGAAATTTCAATAAAATCCCAAATACACAAAAAATTGTAATTTTAGGAGATATGCTAGAATTGGGATCTGAAAGTGAATTGGAACACAAGGAAATTTTTGCCTTGGCAAAATCATTCGACTTTGATGCTATAATAACAGTGGGCAGTGAATTTGGAAAAATATCTAAGGAAAACCACTTCCCAAATGTAAATGAGATGAAAGAGAAATGGGATTGGAACAATTACCAAAATCGCCTAATCTTAATTAAAGGCTCAAGAGGAATCAGATTGGAAAAACTAATGGAGTGAACCCAAGAATTTTCTTAGATAAACCTTTCTATAGCCAATAATAATCTATCTGGCATTTCTCCATTGCAAGCAAGTTGATAGTCCTTGTATGAACATGGGACTAAACGGTGCCGATTCATATCTTCCTTGTCATTTAAAGGAATTTGTATCCACCAACGCCCACTCTTATTACTTTTCCAAAATGTGATCTGATTAGAGTAACCTTTGAGGTCCACTATATATTCTGTCATATCAGCATTAGAAAAAGGATAATCCCCTTTCCTATTCTTGAATCCATCAATAAAATACCATATGATTTGGGAAACGAGTTGTGCAGTAAGGCTGGTTTTATCCTTTTTAGGAAGGAAGCCCGAAATACTAAATGAACTCAATTTATTACTCATTCCCGCATAATGGACAAGTTTGCAGGCATCTTCTGTCGTAATTCCATTAGGACTGCTCAACTCAATACCATTACATTCAGAACCTTTCAATACATCCAAATGGAAAAACATCATATCCGCATCCCTTATTACAGGTTCTGCTTCTTCCAAAGAAGCTTTTAGCGTACCCAACCTTAGTCCATCATATCGTTGTTCACCCAGCCATTCGAGTATTTTGGGATTAGTGAAATGGGATTGATAACCCAATAAGCCTACATTAAGAATGTGCTGCCCATATTTTTCTAATAGTGAATTCAAAAAATCCTTTTTTTCCGAATTCAAGCTAAATGGGATGTTTTCACTGATAATTGAAACATTACTGAATTTCCTAATGCCCTTATGAGCAAGGAATTGAGGAATGGCTTTTACATCCTTACCCCCTATGATAATAGGTAAGATGTTTCCATCAATAAGTTCACTGAGGATTTGGATAACAAAATTGTCATCGCTTTTCCTTAGATTTCCAAGGTCCACACAGTTCAATTCACCAAAATGCCAAGCTAATTGATACAATTGTTTTCTGATGATGTCCGCACTTTTATCAAGACCAATAATCACAATAGGGACATCTTTTAAGTTTGGCATTTTGCCATCATAAATATCAATGTGGTGGTAAAAAGTGTGGGATTCCAAATTTTGATTAGGAATAATTGAACTAATATCAATCGGTTTCAGCCAGTTTTCAAGCATATATTTAATGATAAATCAACATTATTTTCGCCTAAAGGTATGATACCTAGCCGATTTGAAAAAAGAAGCAGGCATTTGTTTTTAATTTTTTTATTGAAAAATAAGCTTAGCCTTTGTATCAATTGATTAATTTTGCAGTCAATTCAAGAGCATATGGAAAAATTACTGAAAAAATACAAAGAAAAGAAACCTGAAATAGTCTTCGAATGGAACGACGAAGAAACGGGTGCAAGCGGATGGGTTGTCATCAATTCCTTAAGAAATGGAGCTGCAGGAGGAGGAACAAGGATGCGTCTAGGTTTAAATAAGGAGGAAGTTGTTTCACTTTCTAAGGTGATGGAAATAAAATTTTCTGTTTGCGGACCGGATATTGGCGGAGCCAAATCAGGAATAAATTTTGACCCAAATGATCCCAGACGGGAAAGGGTATTGGAAAAATGGTATTCTGCAGTTTATCCTTTATTGAAAAATTATTACGGGACAGGAGGGGATATGAATGTTGATGAAATCAAAGATGTGATTCCGATTACAGAGGAATTGGGGCTTTGGCACCCACAAGAGGGTATTGTTAATGGACACTTGCATCTAAATGAGGGTGCAAAAATTGGCGTTGTTGGTCAGTTGAGACAAGGCTGTACTAAAATCGTAGAAGATCCGGACTTTGTTCCAGACGGTTCAAGGGATTATGCTGTAGCTGATAAGATAACAGGTTATGGAGTTTCAGAATCTGTAAAACACTACTATAACATATATAGGGGAGGGGCAGTTAAGGATAAAAAGGTAATTATACAAGGGTGGGGGAATGTTGCATCAGCAGCAGCAGTTTACCTTGCATTGGAAGGTGCAAAAATAATTGGCATTCTGGATAAGGATCATGGAATACTGAACGAGCGTGGATTCTCTTTTGAAGAGGTTAAACAATTGTTCATCAATAAAAAGGGAAATAAGCTTAATGTTGACGGAATGAAGCCATCTTCCCAAATAAATGAAGATTTTTGGGGAATGGGGGCAGATATTTTTATCCCAGGGGCAGCGTCCAAACTTGTTACACGTTCTCAAGTGGATGCTTTGGTTGAAGGAAGCTTGGAAGTAATGGCTTGTGGAGCTAATGTTCCATTTGTAGATGACGAAATTTTCTTTGGACCTACAGCTCGTTATGCAGACACTAAGTTCAGCATAATTCCGGATTTTATTTCCAATTGTGGAATGGCAAGGGTTTTTGCATATTTTATGAAACCGGATGTTCCCATGACAGATAAAGCTATTTTTGGGGATGTTTCAGATACAATAAGGAAAGCCTTATTAGAAGTACATGCAGAAAATCCGGAAAGAGTTAATATTTCGACAAAAGCCTTAGAGATTGCATTGGCAAAACTATTGTGATTTAATTCTACTAATTCCACTTTTTTCTTATTTTATAAAGATTTAGGCTAAAAAAATGTGACAAATGTTTGCATACATTAAAAAAAGCAATAGATTTGTACTTCGATTGATAATGATCAATTGAAAATAATAGAAACACCTTATTTATTAATCATACAAAGTAAAACCCTATGACGAAGAGAATTTACGCTTTGTTGGTTTTACTGTCTTGTGCAACTTTTACATTTGCTCAAAACAGTTTAGACGTACCATCTTATGACGGGTCCTCAGAAGGATTCCAAGACGAGGAAAGAACTGAAGTTTCAGACGAAAAATACTTTCCTCCAAAACCTAAACACGGAACCGAAATCGGTCTGAATATAGGTCATCACTTTATACACGGTGATGTTTATGCACGCCCAGGTTGGGGAATAGGCCTTCATGTTAGAAGAGCAATTAATTACACTATGTCTTGGAGGATCCAAGGCGTCTATGGACAAAACTTCGGTTTGGAAGATAGACTTTCTAGAATAGGCTATGTTACATCTGATGATGATGAGGGTAGTGGAATTCAATTACCTAAGGCTACTTATGAAGGTTTAGGGTATCAGCACGGTTCTCAAATTTATAGGAATTATAGAACTACTACAGGTTGGGTTTCTGGTCATTTTATTGCGAATATTTCTAATATTCTTTTCCACAAAAAAGAGAATAAATGGAATCTTTATGTCTTTGCAGGACCTTCTTTGCTATATTATAAAGGTAAGACCAACTTGTTAAATGAGAATGGTACAAATTATACTAGGCTTAATGGAGTAACCCCAGGAATGGAAGTCAATATAGCTGGTATAGAAAATAATGAAGAGTGGTTAAACAGAGATCGTCTTAAAGAAATCAAGAAATATCTTGATAGTTCTTATGAAACACCATTTGTTTATGGGAACGGAAATCCTGATGATGCTGAATCAAATGTTCCTGGCTACCAAGATTTTAACTTGTTAGGTAGGACTAATTTTTCCCTTATGCCATCTGTAGATGTAGGTGCAGGAGTTGCTCGTAAGTTCGGAAAGAGAATTAATATTGCTCTTGAACACCAAGCAATGATTAGTTTGAATGATGATCTTGATGGACACGTTGCAGGACGTAACGTTGATGTCCCTCACTATACAAACTTGAAAATTAATTTCAACCTTATGCGTAAGGATGCTATTGAGCCTCTTTACTGGGTGAATCCATTGGATAATTCCATGAGAGATATAGCTGAAATAAAGAAAAATCGTTTCAAGTTAAAAGATGCTGATGGCGATGGTGTAGTAGATGAGTTCGATGAAGAACCTGACACTCCAGAAGATTGCCCAGTTGATACGAAAGGTCGTCGTTTAGATAGCGATGGTGATGGAGTATTCGATTGTGATGATGCTGAACCTTACACGCCATTCGATTTAATTGCAAATGTAGATGATAAAGGAGTTGCTCCTGAAGTTGAAGTTTGTGAAGATTGCTTGACTAAAGAGGATATCCTTAGAATAGGTAAGGAGAACAGATGGGATGTACAACCTGCTCCTGCTCCTGCTGCTGTTGCAAGAGGGTGTGGAGAATGGTTCTTACCTATGATTCACTTCGATTTGAACAAGTACAACTTGAAGTCGGAAGCTAAGGCACAATTACACCACATTGCACGTGTAATGAAAGAATGTCCGGAAATCTGTGTTGTTGCTCATGGTCATACAGATAAGCTTAACAACAATGCTTATAATGAAAAATTATCTTATAACCGTGCCAAGACTGCAGTTGATTATTTGACGCAAGTTTACGGTATCTCTCCAAGTCGTTTGAAAGTTAACTATGGTGGTGAAGAATCACCTCTAGTTGATACAAATGCTTCTTCGTTCATCAACCGTCGTGTTGAGTTCAGAGTATGTAAAGGAGAAATAGATATGGGATCTCCTGATGGATCTTCTCCAAATAATGGAGGATTCGGAACAAGTGGTTCTGCTCCAGTTAAGTACTAATTAGAAGTATCTTACTGAATTTTAAAAATGCCTATCGGAATTTTCCGATAGGCATTTTTTATGTTTTATAATAAAAGCAATAGAATAGGTCTGATCCAATTATTTGCTTTTCAAAAAATGACAAGTATGTTTAACGGTATCTTCTAAAGAAGAATAACTTACACCTGCATTGAGCGATTTCAAGTTAGAGTATTGATAACTTAATGAGGAAAGTTGTGCAGTTTCTTTAGTTACTAATGGACTTTTCCCAGTAATGAGGGACTTTATTTTTTCAACCCGCCATGATAGAGCTTGAAGTAAAGGGCTTACTTTTATATTGGGTGCCTTTACATTTAATTCGGATGCAACAAGATTTAAGAATTTTGAATAGGGAGTATTATTTCCATTCAAAATGAATCTTTCTCCATTAATATTGGCTTCAGCAAGAAGAATCATGGCATTAGCTACATCCCTTACATCTACAAAACCAGTAGAACCCAAAGGATAGAATTTTAATCCGTTTTTTACTTTATGGAATAATTTTGAACTGCCCTTATCCCAATATCCTCTTCCTAAAATGACTGATGGGTTGACAATTATTACGGGTAACCCCTCGGCGTATCCTCTCCAGACTTCCATTTCTGCTAAGAATTTGCTTTTTGCATATGCAGAATTTAGTTTACTCTCTTCCCATTTTGTATTCTCAGTAATAGGTTCGGTCATTTTTTCCGGACGTCCAATGGCAGCAATGGAACTTGTATGAATAAGTTTTTCCACTTGGTGGTGGAGACAAACATTTACAATGTTTTCCGTTCCCTGAACGTTTATATCCATCATTTTTTTCCTTTCTTTTGGTGAAAAAGAAACAATGGCAGCACAATGAAAAACCCAATCCACATCATTAATGGCTTCTTCAAGAAAAGGAATTTCTAAAACATCTCCACTAACCCAGTCGATTTTATCTCTTATGTCATCGACCAAATCCATTTTGCTGTTTTTGCGTTTTGAAGCTCGGATTTTATATCCTTTCCTAATTAGGGAACGGCATAAATGAGAACCCAATAAACCTGTAGCACCGGTAACGAATACTTTTTTTGACATTCTAGATTTGTTTTTTTATTCCTTGATAAATTGCTCCACCAATACTGTCAGCTTTGGCATTTGTGATTTCAGAGAAACAATTCACTTTATTCCTTACTCGTAATAAGCCTAAAAGAGCGATTAATAAAGCTTCTTTAAAATTAATGATTTCTATATCAGGTAGCTCGATTTTTATTTTTCCATCTAAATTTTCATTGATACATTCAATTAAAAAAGAATTAAATGCCCCGCCTCCGGAAACTAAAACTTTTGATTTTTTATCAATTTCAAAAGATAGAATAGACTTTGCTATTTGTAAACCAAACACTTTGCTACAAGTATGTAATCTATCTTTAACGGATGCTTCATAATTGAGAATCTTTGGTAAAAAGTTGTTTTTTATATTCTGGTTATCCAATGATTTTGGAAATGGCATCTGATAAAAAGGGTATTGGTTTAAAAAATCATATAACTCCGTTATGATTTTACCAGACTTTCCAATATCACCATTATGATCATATTCCATTCCTAACAATTGTGCGAGAGAATTAAGAATTTGGTTGCAAGGAGTAATATCATAAGCAGAAATTTTACCATTTTTTTGGTGAGTGAGATTAGCTATGCCGCCTAAGTTTAAAAGGAAATCATAATCTGGAAATAAATATTTATCCACAGTAGGAGCAAGTGGAGTTCCTTCGCCCTCTAGTGCTACATCATGCCCTCTGAAATTGCAGATTGTAGGCAAGCCCGTTTTACTGGCAAGTGCTGCCCCATCGCCAATTTGGCAAGTCAGCATTCTATTGGGATAATGGTAGATAGTGTGTCCATGAGAGGCAATAAAATCAGGATCTATGTCATGTTTATCAATAAAAGCATTGACTAAATCTCCCATATAATGACCAAAATAAGTATGTGATTTCACAAAATCCAATGCACTTTGTTGAGGGAGATTTGCCAATCTCAATTGCCATTTCTCTTCATATGGAACTGTTTCTGCCTTGAGAATCTCCCAGTCCAAAATTTCTTCATCCATTTCAAACTTACAATAGGCAATATCCAATCCGTCCAATGAACTTCCCGACATTAATCCGAGAATATGATATGTTTTTTTTGTTTTCATTAAGGGCTAAGATAGGACTATAAATGAAAAAAATCAGATTAGTGTTAAATCAATAAAAAACTAAGGAAACTTTATAACCTTTTTTTGTTTCCACTGTTTTATACCCATACATTTGCGTGAGAAATGAATAAGGTAGATGATATTCTGGAAAAAGTGAATGACCTCTTTATGAAGTATGGCATAAAGAGTGTCTCCATGGATGATATTGCAAGGAAACTCGGAATATCAAAAAAGACCTTATATCTATATGTAGATAATAAGGCGGATTTGATAAACAAATCTTTGCAGCTGCATTTAATATCGGAGAAACAAAATATTTTGGAGGTTTGTAGAAAATCCATAGATCCGATTGATGAAATGCTGAATATTGCCAGATACATAGCAAGCATGCTTCGGCAAATGAATCCCTCAACGGTTTACGACTTACAAAAATACTATGGCGATTCTTGGAAGATTATGGAATCCCTACACCAAGAACATATTTATGGTGTAATCAAGGAGAATATAGATAGGGGAGTGGAATTGGGTTTGTATAGACGGAATTTGGAATCAGATATCATAGCTAAATTTTATGTAGGCAAATCACTTATCTTGGTGGATGAAGATATTTTTCCCGCAAAAAAATACAAAAGGGAAAAATTATTCCTTGAATTCATTAGTTACCACATACATGGCATAGCCTCAAAAAAAGGCTTGGAATTATTAGAGAAACACTTGAGCGAAAAGACAGAAGCATGAAGAAAATAATATTGATTCTCATCATTTTTTATATGATTCAACCATTGAATGCTCAAAATTCTAGGGCATTTACACTAGAAGAAGCTATTGCTTATGGTTTGAATAATAGTGTGGATATTAGGGATGCCCAGATAAATGTTACCGATGCGGACCAGAGAGTGGTAGAAGCCAAATCTATAGGAATCCCACACTTGAATTTCAAATCCAGCTATAATTATTATTTTAAATTACCTGTGACCATCTTGCCTGATGAATTTGGTATAAATCCCATTACTGGTGAGATGAACCCTAATTTTGATAATGAAGTTGCATTCGGTACTAGGAATACCTTTGATATGGGCTTGGAATTCTCCACACTTCTTTTTGATGGTAGTTATTTTACGGGTTTGGAAGCAGCTAAATATTATACCAATCAAGCGAGACTTTCCTTGGATTCTGAAAGGGATAAAGTGAGAAATAATGTTAGAGATGCATATTTGCCGGCATTGATTATTGAGGAGAATCGGAAGATTCTACAAAAGAATATAGATAACCTTAAAAAACTCTTTTTTGAAACGAAGGAGTTGTATAAAGCAGGATTTGTTGAGCAATTGGATGTAGATAGGCTAGAATTATCCTTAGCCAATTTGGATGCAGAGATGCAGAATTTAGAGGATCAAAAGGACTTAGTGCTGAATTATCTCAAGTTCTTAATGGGTTACCCTTTAGGGCAAAAATTAGAAGTATCAGATAATTTGGAAGAATTGCTTATTGTTCCGGCAAATGACGACTTAGCTGGGGCAATAGATTATACTGAAAGGTCAGAATACAGGGTTGTCCAGTCAGCCATTAAATTGAATGAACTAAATGTGAAACGATTCAAGGATGGTTATCTTCCCCAATTATTAGCATTTGGAGGATATAGTTGGAATTGGCAGGGGAATAAATTCAAGAATGGTTCATGGTACGATACAGGCTTGGTAGGGATTCAGTTGAATGTCCCAATTTTTGATGGCTTTGATAAAAAAGCGAAAGTCCAAAGGGCTAGTTTACAATTGGAAATGGTGAAAAACCGTAGGAAAAAACTTGAGAATGCCATAGAATTGGAAATCCATAATGCAAGGACAAGTTATTCGAATGCCAAACAAAGGGTTGAGGATAGAAAAAAGAATGTCGAATTAGCGGAGAAAATATACAAGACTTCCCAGGTTAAATACAAGGAAGGAGTGGGGTCAAGCCTTGAAATTACAACAGCAGAACAAGGACTTTTTCAAGCACAAGCGAATTATATCAATGCACGTTATGATTTATTAGTTGCCAAAGTAAATTTGGATAAGGCATTGGGTAGATAAGAAAGTCAGATTAATAAGATAAATTATAATTCCTCCAACTGGGATTGGAAAGGGATTTGTCAAAAGAATTAAATCGAGATAGGAATGAAAAAATGGATGTTTTTTCTAATGGTAATAGGCACATTGTCAGCTTGCCAACAGGAAGTGGATAAGACAAAATTGGAAATTAAATTTCCTGAAGAAATGCCAAAGGAACTTGGAAAATTGAAAGATTTATTGTCAGAATCCAAGCAAAACCAACAAAAACTGGAGGAACTAATCCTTAATTTGGAAGAATTGGTAGGAGAAAAAGATACGACTGTAGCCAAGAAAACTTCTGTTACCGCAGTCAAGTCCATGAAAAAGGATTTTAAATCTTTTGCAGAAGTACAAGCAGCCGTAAGGTCTGAAAAATCCATAATGGCAAGTAGTGAAACAGGCGGAAGACTGGTACAAATGACTTGGGAGGAGGGACAATACATTAAAAAAGGAGATTTGGTCGCAAGGTTGGATTTGGAAGCGGTGGATAAACAAGTGGCTGAATTGGAAAAGAGATTGGAACTTGCCACTACGGTTTATCAAAGACAAAAAAGGCTTTGGGAACAGAATATTGGCTCCGAAATTCAATATCTCCAAGCCAAAAATAATATGGAAAGCCTCCAAAAATCCATAGATGCAGTCAAATACCAGAAAACAAAAGCAGAAGTCTATTCCCCTGCTTCTGGAGTGATAGATAGGGTAATGATTAATCAGGGGGAAATGTCCGGGCCAGGTTCTCCCATCCTAATGATTCTGAATACGAATACAATAAAAGTAGTGGCCGGAGTTCCCGAAAAGTATTTGAAAAATGTAAAACGGGGAGATATGGTGAAGATTAATTTTCCCTCAATAGAAGAAGAAAGAACAGCTAGAGTGAGTTTGATAGGGCGAACAGTAAATGCTGCGAACAGAACTTTTGAAGTAGAAGTTGTCTTATCAAATCCGGGAGGAATCCTCAAGCCGAACCTATTGGCAATGATGATGATAAATGATGAAATCATAAAAGGGGCAGTCATGGTTCCTGAGGAACTAATCCGTCAGGATTTGAGTGGCAATGATTATGTTTTTGTTGTGGATGAAACAGCCGAAGGACAAAAAGCCAAAAAGATGATTATCAAAACAAGTGCGACATCCGAAGGGTTCGCAGTTGTGGAAGAAGGCTTACAAGGAGAAGAACTGATTATAGCTAAAGGAGGAAGAGGTTTATCCGAAGGGCAATTAGTAGAGGTCGAGATTATTGAATCAGAAGCAAAAGACAATAATGGCTAAGCAAAAAGACGATAATAAGGACGATAAAAATAAGATTCCTCCCAATGATTCTCCCGATAAAAAGGATATGGGAAAGGAAAATCCCATTGATGAAAATAATATTCTTGAGGAAGAAGGTATTGCGGAAGACATGCCTGTCAATCAGGATTTATTAGAAAGGATTAGGGGATTGGAGGCAGAAAAACATATTCAAGAAGAGGAAAATGAAATTTCTTCCAGAGAATTCGGACTCACTTCTTGGGCAGTGGATAATTCGCTGACTATATTTTTATTGACATTTATGATACTCCTTTTCGGAGTAATGTCATTCAATAGTATTCCCAAGGAACAATATCCGGAAGTTGTCATGCCTACCATTTTTGTCAATACGCCATATCCTGGAAATTCAGGAGTCGATATTGAGAATTTGGTTACCCGCCCAATAGAAAAAGAATTGAAATCACTAGAAGGACTGAAATATTTTGAGTCCACTTCCATGCAGGATTTTTCTATTATCTCCATTGAATTCAATTCGGATGTTGACATAGGCGAAGCGAGGATAGATGTGAAAGACGCCTTGGATAAGGCAAAGGCGGAACTACCGGACGATTTGCCTAGAGACCCGATTATCAAGGATGTCAATGTAGCAGAACTGCCTATTGTTTCCATTAATTTATCGGGTAATTATGGAGTGGATGAATTACGGTATTATGCCGAATATTTACAAGACCAAATAGAGCAACTCAGAGAAATTACAGAAGTAGAAATCAAAGGTTCCGTAGATAAGGAAATGGAAATTGCCTTGGATTTGATGGCGATGCAGGCGAGGAGGATTTCCTATTATGATATAAAGGAAGCCATCGAACAAGAAAACGTAACCATGTCCGCAGGGGAAATAGTAGGCAATGGATTCCGTAGTGCGGTTCGGGTGGTTGGATTGTTTGAATCTGCTAGGGAAATTGAGAATATTGTCATAAAAAATGATAGGAACAGTCCCGTATATCTTAGGGATGTCGCCAAAGTCAGCTTTGGTTTTGAAGAACGGACGAGCTATGCTCGTTCCGATGCGTTGCCGGTGGTTTCCTGTGATGTTATCAAGCGTTCCGGAGCCAACCTTCTGGATGCTTCTGATAAAATAAAGGCAATCGTGGCTGCTGCCCAAAAGGATGTTTTCCCAAAGGAATTGAATGTGAATCTATTCAATGACCAATCCATCAATACAAGGAATGAAGTATCCAATTTGCAGAATTCCATAATTTCAGGTGTGATTTTGGTTGTTTTGGTTTTGCTGTTTTTCCTAGGAATCCGTAATGCCATGTTTGTGGGAATAGCCATTCCATTATCCATGTTGATGGGGATTATGATCCTGAACCTAATGGGTGTAACCATGAATATGGTTGTCTTATTTTCCTTGATTCTCGCCTTGGGAATGCTGGTAGATAATGGAATCGTGGTGGTGGAAAATGTCTATAGATATATGCAAGAGGGTGTCCCTGCTTTGGATGCCGCAAAACGGGGTGCAGGAGAAGTGGCTTGGCCGATTATCGCTTCCACTGCTACGACATTGGCAGCATTTGTACCCTTGGCATTCTGGCCGGGAGTGATGGGAAGCTTTATGAAATTCCTCCCCATTACATTGATAATAGTACTTTCCTCGTCCTTGTTCGTAGCATTGGTTATCAATCCTGTTTTGACTGCAACATTCATGAAAGTCGATGAACAGGCAGAAGACAAAAAAGGCAGAAGGAAAAAAGTCATCAATGGTTTGATAACAGCAGGTGCATTGTGTTTGGTAGCGATAGCTTGTTATTTGATTACAGGACTGAATTCCATCACTGATTTTTCATACGGAAACATAGAATATTCCAGACAAATGGAGTTCAACGGCCCGATGGGAGATATGCGTTGGTTAGGGAATTTACTGGGAATCGCTTCGATTTTTACATTCTTGAATGTCCTATTTTTACGTCCTGCTTCTTTCTTTTTCCAAGGGCGAGTTCTACCCATTTTGGAAAAGGCATACAATCGTTTTATTCGATTTACGCTAAAGGGAAAATTCACTCCATTGGCAATATTCGCAGGAACGATAGGTCTATTATTTTTGTCAATAGGATTGTTAACTACCTATATGCCGAATAGCGTATTTTTTCCAAAAGGAGATCCACTATATGTCAATGCCTTCGTAGAATTGGATGTCGGAACAGATATAGAAGCCACCAATGAATTGATGGCTGAATTGGAAGAAAAAGTAACTGCTGCGATGAAACCCTACGAGAGTATTGTGGAGTCCATTTTACTCCAGATAGGCGAGGGAACAGCAGACCCTAATGGTCCTCCGGACCCCGGTTCGTCTCCAAATAAATCAAGGTTGACTGTTTCATTTGTTCCATCTGCCGAAAGGGGGAATATATCGAGTAAGGATGCCATGGCAGATATTCGTAAAACGGTATTAGGGAAATATCCGGGCGTACAAATTTCTGTAGAGCAAAATGCTGACGGACCTCCTACGGGAAAGGCGATTAATATGGAATTGGTGGGAGATGATTTGGAAGGAATCATGGCGGAATCCAAGAAAATAATCGGATTCTTGGATGCGCTGAATATTCCCGGAATAGAGGGGTTGAAAGCGGATGTAAAATTGGCTAAGCCAGAACAAACGGTAAAAATAGATAGGCAATCGGCACGTCTTTTTGGTATCAATACTAGGGATATTGCAGTCGCAATTCGTACAGCTCAATATGGAATGGAAATTTCAAAATTCAAACAAGGCGAAGATGAATATCCCATCATTATGCGTTCCAACGATAAATATCGAAACGATAAGGGAGCATTGATAAGTCAAAAAATCACATTCCGTGATAGGGGAGATGGAAAGGTAAAACAAGTACCCGTAGAATCCGTTGCAAAAATAGAAAGAGGAGAAACCTATACGGCAATCAAGCGAAAGGACATGAGCCGAATGGTGACCATTTCATCCAATACCTTAGAGGGGTATAATGCCAATGAAATCGTAGGGAAATTGGAGGAGCAAATGAAGAGTTACAAATTGCCAACAGGCATGTCCTTGGAATTTACAGGAGAACAAAAAGAACAGGCAGAGAATATGGGATTTTTGGTGACGGCTTTTGGTTTGGCGATGTTTATGATTTTTATCATATTAGTTACCCAATTCAATTCCTTTACTTCGCCCATAATTATTTTATTATCCATTGTACTAAGTACAATTGGTGTGTTCCTTGGTTTATTATTGGCAGGTAAGGACATTGTAATCATCATGACGGGAGTGGGGATTATTTCCTTGGCGGGAATAGTGGTGAATAATGCCATCGTCCTCATAGATTATATCGAATTGTTAATCAAGAGGAAAAGGGAAGAATTAGGTTTGACCAAAGACCAAAGGCTTTCGGCTGAATTAATAAAAGATGCCATCATACTTGGAGGAGCTACCCGTTTGCGTCCGGTTTTATTAACGGCAATCACAACCGTACTAGGATTGATTCCCTTGGCGATTGGCTTCAATTTCAATTTCTTCACCTTAATATCACATCTTGATTCTCAAATGTTTATAGGAGGTGATAATGTAGCGATGTGGGGACCAATGGCTTGGACGGTAATTTATGGCTTAGTCTTTGCAACAGTATTGACACTAGTGGTTGTGCCGGTCATGTATTGGTTGGCATACAAAGGAACCACATTTATGAAAAATAAATTAGGGTATAGAAAAGAAGTAATTGGATAATATCGTTCTAAATTACTCTTGAAAGATTCATAGTTTTTGAGTTTATAATTGGTTATATAAGGAGAGTCTGAAAAGGCCCTCCTTTTTTTATTGGTATTAACTAATTAATTCCAATGTTCATGTTAGCTTTGTAGAAAAAATATTCATGAAGAATACCATAGTTATAATTTTCGCTTTATTGTTTTTAATTACATTTAATAATAGCTGCAAATCATCGAAGGAAACGGTAGAAGAAAAACCCATAGTCAAACAAATTACTTTGGTGGAGCGCTTGGATGGCTTAACTAAAATGACTCGGGACGAATTAGGGGATTATATGGTAACCATAGATGGGAAAACATTACCCGTTTATGATGTTCAAGGCAGCCAATTAGAAGGAGCGGAATTGATTGCATACATGAGAGAAAATGAATTTGCTTATGAGGTTTACGGAAATGAAAAAAACGAACCATCGGCAATAGTCCTCAAAGAAGTATCTAATGAAGAAATAAAAGAAGAGGAAATTCCATTGCCTCCGGGAATGGATACGAAATTGGAATATGCACCGGCATTTTCTGCCAAAGATATGAATGGAAAAGAATGGTCTTTGGATAAATTAAAAGGAAAAATAGCAGTACTGAATTTTTGGTTTATTAATTGTGCTCCTTGTGTGGAAGAAATTCCGGATTTGAACGGATTGAAAAATAAATATGCCAATAATAAAAATGTGGAATTCATAGCCATTACTTTCGATTCAAAAGCGGATGTAAAAACATTTTTACAAAAAAATCCATTCAATTATAACATCATTACAGATGCCAATAAAATTATGGATGATTATATTGTTGTTGGATTCCCTACGAATATTTTATTGGATAAAAATAATGATATCATTCATCAATCCATCGGATACAGACATCAGATAGATAAGATTTTGGATAAGAAAATAGAAGGGTTATTGAGAAAATAATAAAATCTAATATTAATTAAAATTGAATAAAAATTCTGCCCATATCAAAAAAGAAAATGGAAAACTGAAAATAGAATTATCTGTTGCTCCATCTGTTTTATGGTCTCAACTAATTTTGTTTTTTCTTTTGCTGATTCCCACAGTTTCCATTTTTATTTTTTTGTACCAAATCATATTTAATTGGACGAACAAAGATATGGCTTGGTTCCTCGGATTAGGATTGACAACTCTGGTTGCATGGTATTTTTTGAGATTATTATTATGGAATAGAGGAGGCAGGGAAATCATTACGATAGAAGAAAATAACATAACATATTATTCTGATTATCGATTGTTTACTCTAGGAAGGGAAAATTATGAATTTAAGGAATTTTCTATTTTGTACCTGAATATAGATGATGACAAAGGAGTAGATAATTCCAACGAACCCACACTTTTGGATGACATGATAAAAGAAGAGGGACGGGGATTGTTAGGCTTCGAATTTGACAATGGAAGACGACTGGAAACCTCAATAGATTTACCCATTTCCGAATTAAGGAAAATAATAAATATTATAGAGCGGAATTAATTATTATCGCATTAAGTCATTACATCATTCAACAAAAAGACAAGAATTCAAAGCCTTTTCCAAAGCCTCCCTTTTTAATCCCAAACCAATAAATACAATTTTAGTTTGTTTTTTTTCAACACCCCAAGCTTCGCCCGCTAAAAAAGTATGCATGTTTTTTACAGATTGTAAAATCATTTTTTCTTCCTTATACATGAAGTGGATAATTCCTTTGACCCGATAAATCCGTTCGCCTTGTAGCATTAATAAAACATTAATCCAATGCCTGAATTTTAAAAAATCCATTGGTTCGTCAATAATGAAACTTTGGGAAATTACATCAGAATGATGATGGACATGCTGTTGGTGTTCCCCATCATTTTCCCTAGCATTATGATGTACGTGACCATGATTACAATCAGAATTACATACATGCCCATGATGTAAATGATCACTTGCTTTTCCTAGTCTTTCCTCTATTGTTTTGGAATCATATGCATGGAGTCCGAGGACATCACTTTCCACCTTAGCAAAATCAGCTACTTCCATTGTTGCCAAAGGATTCATCTTTTTCAATGCCTTTTTTATATCATTTAAATAAGTGGCATCCACATCACTTTTCTTATTTAAAATAATGTGGTCAGCAAAAGTGATTTGTTTTTTCGCTTCCTGCCTTTCTTCCACCATGTCCAAAATATAATTGGCATCAGCCAAACAAATCGTAGCGTCCAATCTGAAATAATGCTGGACCTCCGGATCGGAAATAAAAGCAGCAGCTACGCCATCTGGTTCAGCCATACCCGTAGTCTCGATAATCAAATGGTCAATCTCGTCTTTCCGATCCAATAATTTTATCAATACTTCGATTAAATCATCATTCAGTTCACAACAAATACAACCATTAGACATTTCAAAAATGCCATTTTCCACACCGATAATCAAATCATTATCGATTCCTATTTCACCGAACTCATTTTCAATAATAGCAAATTTCCGCCCCTTATATTTTTCATTCAAATGATTCAATAAAGTCGTTTTTCCGGCACCTAAGAATCCGGTAATAATCGTAACAGGTATTCGATGATCTTGCATAGCATGATTTTTTGTAAAAGTATATAATAATCACGATTATGTCATAAAGTTATAACAAAGGGTTAAATTGCACTTGCCTCTCAACAAATTATGACTTGGAATCATTTATAGATATAGAACAAAAAGGACAAAAAAACAAAATGGGCAAAGTCATAGGGCTTATCGTATTTATCATTATCGCATTACTTCCGGATTTGTACATCTATTTCAGCAAGGTACATGAATCTTTTGAGGGAGAAAGAGCGAAGAATATAGGAAAACTTGTTTATTTCAGCACACTCGCACTACAATTCGGCGGAATGCTCTTCCTCTATTTTTATATCAATCAATGGGGAGGGGAAAGAACAGGAATGGTCAATTTACTCCAAGCGTTCGTTTGGACGATGTTCATTATCAAGGCAATAATTATCCCATTCCTTTTTGTAGGGGATTTGTATAGGATTTCAGAATATGCAATCAAGGCTTTTAATGGAGCGGAAACCTTACCCGAACGAGTAGCTTCCCGTAGGAATTTCATCAAGCAAGCTTCAGTTATCGTAGCTGCAATTCCTTTTTTCTCTTTCCTACATGGGATGACAAGAGGAAAATATAATTTCAAAGTAAGGAATGTCCAATTATCCTTCAAGGATTTGCCCAAGGCTTTCGACGGCTTCAAGGTTGCCCAATTTTCAGATTTTCATGCAGGAAGTTTCGATAGTGTTTCCAGCGTAGAATATGGGCTGAATCTATTACAAGAACAAGGAGCTGACCTCATTTTATTCACAGGAGACTTAGTCAACCAATATGCAGAAGAAGTCGATCCATATGTCGATTTGTTCAAGACTTTAGATGCCCCTTACGGACAATACGCCTCTTTGGGCAACCATGATTATGGGTACAGGGATGCGGATAGCCGTACTCCGGAAAACCGCCAAAGCATCAAGGACAAATATGCAGAGTGCAATTTGAATTTGCTCAATAATGCGAATGTCAAATTAGAAAAAGACAATGAGCATATCAGGCTTGTAGGAGTGGAAAATTGGGGAGTAGCAAGATTTTTTCCAAAAAAAGGAGATTTGAATCTAGCCTTGGAAGGTGTGGCTGATGAGGATTTCACCATATTAATGTCCCATGATCCGACCCATTGGGATGCAGAAATAAAAAAACATCAAAAGCATATCCACCTTACCCTCAGCGGACATACACATGGCGCCCAGATGGGCGTAGAATTACTAGGAATGAAATGGAGTCCGGGCAAATATATCTATAAAAGATGGGCAGGATTATATGAAAATGCTAAGCAATATCTTTATGTCAATCGAGGCTTCGGAATGTTGGAAGGTTTCTCTTTCAGGGTAGGAATTTATCCGGAAATAACCGTATTTGAACTAAAAAACGCATAAGAAGCGACTAGGTTTACACGTTATAAGGGAAGGATAAACTTGATATGTTAGGAAAATATGATTAGCTTTAACCCGTTCAATAGAATAAGAACCGAGCAAATTCCTTACAAATACTCATATTTCCCCAGCTAACTAACGCATTGTAAACCAAAACCATGAGATTATGATTAAGGATAATTCATTAGCCTTAGGTATGGCTGTGGGTACGACTTTAGGCTTAGGACTAGGCGCATTCATTGGCAGCTTACTAATGGGAATGTTATTAGGTATGATGGCAGGCTCCGGAACAGGTTATTTTCTGGGAAATGCTGTCGAGAAAAGGAAGAGTAAGGAAATCTAGATTTTTCTTATTAGCAAACAATGGGTCATTCCGAAAATTCAGAATGACCCATTGCTTATTTTGAACATGTTCAAAATCCAAACAGTTCCTTACAACATATTCTTCAATAAGAACTTCAGTTTACTATAATTTTTCCCCCAAGGAGCATATCTCACATCCAAATCTATCGATGGAGACTTATGCAAAATACTCTTGAAATGAGAAAAAGTCTCAAAAGAAGCAGTGCTATGATAAGCTCCGATACCACTTTCGCCTACACCCCCGAATGGCAAATTGGGATTGCCAATGTGGACCAGTGTATCATTCACACAGCCACCACCTGATGGACATTCTTTGAGAACTCGGTTGCTAATGGCAGTATCCTTAGTGAAAATATAAAGAGCCAATGGCTTTTCTCCTTCATTTACAAATTCGATAACATCGTTTATATTCTCATATTCCATGACCGGAATGATAGGACCAAAAATTTCTTGTTGCATAATGGCGTCATTTTTTGTCACTCGGTCCATTATGGTTGGAGAAATATACTTGTCTTTCCGATCTGTTATTCCTCCGAAAATAACTTTATTTTCATCGATAAGACCTTTCAATCTGTCAAAATTCCTTTCATTGATGATCCTACCATAATCTTCACTTTCTTGTGGATTCGAACCATAGAACTCCTTGATTTTTTCTTGGATTTTGTCAATAAGTTTGGATTTTATGTCCTTATGTACGAATAAATAATCGGGAGCAATACAGGTTTGCCCAAGGTTCATGAATTTCCCCCATACGATCCTACGGGCAGTATTCTCCAAATTGATATTCTTATCAACGATACAAGGACTCTTCCCTCCAAGTTCCAAAGTTACCGGGGTTAAATGCTTGGCTGCCGCTTGATAGACGATTCTACCTACATGTGTACTTCCGGTAAAGAAAATATAATCCCACCTTTCTTTGAGCAATGCCGTACTTTCCGGAATACCTCCTTCTACTACTGCCACATATTCTGATGCAAAGGTACTCTCCAATATTTCTTTTACGATTTCTCCTGTATGGGGAGCGCACTCAGATGGTTTGCAAACCGAAGTGTTTCCTGCCGAAATTGCCCCGATCAAAGGAGATAAAAGTAATTGGAAAGGATAATTCCAAGGAGCTATGATTAATACTGTACCATAAGGTTCTGGATGTCTCTTACTAGATCCGGGAGCAAAGAACAAAGGAGTTTTCACCCTTTTTGGTTTCGCCCAATGGGCAGTTTTGCTGATGGCTTCATCAATTTCTTTCAAAACCAAGCCCGTTTCTGTAATATAAGCTTCCGGTGCCGATTTCTTTAAATCTTTATACAGGGCTTCATGTATGGCATCTTCTCTGGAAAGAATAGCTTCCTTTAATTTTTTCAATTGTTTAACTCTAAAAGAAATATCAAGGCTTGTTCCTTTTTTGAAATATGCCTTTTGTTTAAGAACAATTTCTTGAATTTGTGAAGATGCCTTGGAACTGGCTGAAACAGCGTTTTGCATGATTAGTATTTTGAAAGTGAACTCTAAAGTTAAGAACAAAATACTATTCCTACAAGCCTGTTGAAAAGTTGTAGGAATTTTTATGTTTCTTTTTGTTTGGTCACAAAATATAGGGAATGAGTTTTTTAAGTGTAAAAGTGTTTCATATGTTTGGAACTAGATTACAAACAATAATTTAGATTTGGATTAGACGGCAATGCTCAACTTATGTAAGAATAGACAAAAAAATGAATATATTATTTTTTAAAATTCGTTTATTCTTGTCTTTGTCGAAAAAACAAAATATATTTCTGTTGAATTAGTGAATTTCCAAAATTAAAATCCATTTGAACATGGTAAGCAAAATAATTCTCTTTCTCTTCTTATTGTTGTCCTTACAAGGAATTGCACAATCAAATGAAGCTAAAGTAGCATATAATAATGCAGTAAAGGCTTTTAATGTCAAAGATTTCAACCAAGGTGTGCTTCTGTTAGAAGAAGTGGTTTCCGAATCACCCGATTTTCTGCAAGCTCAACGACTTATAGCCGAATGCTATAAAGGCTTAGGAGATGAAAAAGGAACCCAGAAACATTATAAACTAGTTTTGAACTTACAGGAAAGACAGCCTGATTTATGGTATAGCTTAGGATTGTCCTATGTAAGGGAGAAAAATACTTCAGAAGCGAAGACTGCATTTGAAAATGTATTGAAATTCAATCCTAATCATACTAAGGCTAAACGGCAATTATCTTATCTAGGTTCTGCCGGTTCTGCCGAATCCATAGCTAATACAACTACTACAAAAGGAGTAAAGGAGTCTAAGCCTACTATAACACCTACAAATAAAACTGATTCTAACTTAGCAATGAAATATGCAAATAAGGGTGTAGGTTATTATAATGAAAAACAATTCAAGGAAGCGATATTGGCTTTTGATAAGGCATTGGAACTGAAGCCGTCTGCCAAATTATATTCTTATGCTGGGAGATCCAGAATGCATGAAAAGAAAGTGGATGAAGCAATAGAATTGTTGAAGAAAGCGATTGCCCATGATTCTGATAATGGAGAGTACCATTATTATTTATCCAAAGCCTATGAATTGAAAGGAATAGATAATCTTACTGAAAAATACTTCAATATGGCGAAGAAAAGAGGTTTCGCAGGGACAGCTGAAGTGTTCAATAGCAAGGCAGTTAAAAATTATAATCAAGGCATAGATTTTTTACAGACCAAAAGGTATGCCGATGCAATTGTTGCTTTCCAAAGAGCGATAGCTGAAGATTCCAATAAGGCAAAATATTATTATAGTTTAGCTTTGGCATACATGGAAACCAAAAGGCTCAAAGAAGCAAAAGAAATATTGGAGCAAGGATTGGAAGTAGATCCCGGTTATGGGAGTAACTATAAATTGATGGGGGATTACTATTATGCTAATAAGAAATATGCAAAAGCAGGTTCCTATTATGAGAATGCCATTACTTATGGAAATGATTCTTATAATGACTATATGAATTTGGGATATGCTTATTCTAAAATTGGGAATTTCAAAAAGGCATTGGATAATTTCTTAATAGCGGAACAGAAAGCTCCTCATCATATTGAAATCAGATTTACCGTAGCAACAACTTATTTCAAGGCGAATGAATTTGCGAGTGCTGAGAAAAAATTCTTAAGCATCCTTGATGATGAACCGAATCATATAAAAAGCTTATTTAATATATCGGCTATTTATGATAGAATGGGGGAATATGACAAAGGTTTGGTTTTTGCCCATCGCTTGATCGATTTAGAACCTACGAATGGGGAGGCATACCACCAAGCTGGTGTTTTGTATGGACATAAAGGCGATTGGAAAAATAAAGATAAATATTATAGAAAAGCAGCTAGCTTAGGGTATAACCACGATCCCCTTAATAATTAAATCCTACAATAGGAGCAACAAAAAAGCCTTACTGGAATTTCCAGTAAGGCTTTTTTGTTGCTCTCCTATAAGGCGGAGAATTAAGCCGCTTTCAATTTCGTCAATTTACTCTTACTCAATTTAGCTTCGGCATAATCCTTATCTACAGTGAATTCCTTCACATCTTTCTGTCCGGGTAATTCAAACATGGCATCTGTCATAATAGCTTCACAAATGGATCTCAATCCCCTTGCCCCTAATTTGAAATCAATTGCTTTTTCAGCAATGAACTTTATAGCTCCATCAGTAACGTTCAGTTTGATACCTTCCAGTTGGAATAATTTTTCATATTGCTTAATCAAAGCATTCTTAGGCTCGGTCAGGATACGTTTTAATGCATCATAATCCAATGGCTCCAAATATGTCAATACGGGCAAACGACCAATCAATTCAGGAATGATACCGAAAGATTTGATGTCCTGCTGGGTAATGTATTGTAATAAATGATCCCGATCTATTTCTTCTCCCTCATCAACTGTTTTAAAGCCAATGACATGGGTGTTCACTCTTTTGGCAATTAGTTTTTCCACACCGTCAAAAGCGCCTCCACAAACAAAAAGGATATTGGAAGTATTTACCTTGACCAATTTTTGTTCGGGGTGTTTACGCCCTCCTTGGGGCGGAACATGCACCTCTGTTCCCTCAAGCATTTTTAACATGGCTTGTTGGACCCCTTCACCGGAAACATCCCTCGTAATAGACGGATTATCTTGTTTTCTGGCGATTTTATCAATCTCATCTATATAAACGATCCCCCTTTCTGCCAATTCCACATTATAGTCGGAAACTTGCAAAAGACGGCTCAGAATACTTTCGACATCTTCTCCCACATAACCTGCTTCAGTGAAAACTGTAGCATCCACAATAGCAAAAGGCACATTAAGGAATTTGGCTATTGTCTTAGCCAGTAATGTTTTACCTGTACCCGTCCGTCCGACCAAAAGGACGTTGGATTTTTCTATTTCGATATCGTCATCACCTACGGGCTGTTCCAGGCGCTTGTAATGATTGTGTACCGCTACGGAAAGATAACGCTTGGCTTCATCCTGACCGATGACATATTTGTCAAGGTGTCCTTTGATGTCCCTTGGCGTTAAGGCATCAGGAATGTCAAAATCACCTTGGCTGAGTTGTTTCTTCCCTAATTCATCATCTATGATATCCTGTGCTTGTTCGACACAGACTTCACAGATATGGGCATCTATTCCTGCCACGAGAATGAGGGCTTCAGTCTTATCCCTTCCACAAAATGAACATCTCAAATTATACTTATTTCTTTTATTAAAATCCATGATTTATTATAAACTTGACTATTTGGATTAGCCCTGAGTTTTAAACATTACTACAAAAATAGGCATTCTTATGGAATCTTATTGCTAATAGGGAAATGAATCTATTTAAGTATTCATTTAGTAATGTAAAATATACCGGATAGGCTCCTGATATAAAACAAAAAGGGAGCAACTTTAGTTGTTCCCTTTTTGAAAAGATTATTATTTACGGGCCAAAACCTCATCAATTAATCCGTATGCCTTTGCTTCTTCTGCCACCATCCAATTGTCTCGTTTACAATCTTCAAAGATAGTGTCATAAGGCTTGCCTGTATGGTGGGCAAGGATGTCATAAAGTTCTTTTTGCAATTGTTTAATCAAGTTGTAGGAGATTTCCATATCCGTTACTTGTCCTTGCATTCCACCCAATGGTTGGTGAATCATCACCCTTGCATGGGGAAGACAAGCACGTTTGCCCGCAGCACCCGCACACAATAGAACAGCTCCCATAGAAGCAGCCAATCCCGTACAGATAGTAGCTACATCCGGTGTGATATATTGCATGGTATCATAAATGCCTTGTCCGGCAATGACCCCACCACCTGGGCTATTGATGAAAATCTGCACATCACGCTTAGGGTCGGAACTTTCCAAGAAAAGTAATTGGGCTTGGATGATATTGGCAACTCTAGAATCCACTCCCTCTCCCAAGAAAAGAATACGATCCATCATCAGACGTGAGAACACATCCATTTGGGTAACATTCATTTTTCTTTCCTCCAGTACATATGGAGCTTGGCTAGGAAGAATGCTTTGGATATTAGGAACCGGTGATTTTCCGTAGTCGTCTAATGTATGGCTGTTTACACCTAAATGTTTGACAGCATATTTTCTAAATTCATCATTAGGGTTCATATAATCAGTTTTATTTTATTAGTAATGATTGTTGAAAAAAGGTTGCATTGCAACACAAAATCCTAAATATATGACATATAACAACATTTAACAGCCTCATGGTTGTAATATGAACCAATTATTTAAAAAAAATCTTTGGATGTCCTATCCAAAGATTTTTTTTAAAGCCCTGAGAAGCTTATGCTTCTACAGTTTCCTCTGGATTCAAAGCCTTTCTTCTTGCCTCATTTTCGGCATCCATAACAGCATTGGCTTCCTTGATAATGGTTTCTATTTCTTTTTCATCCACTAAGGTTTCATCCAATTTGACAGCTTGGGTAACGGCGGTAAATAATTTGTCACCCATGATTTCCTCCGCTTGCTTTTGAACGGCTTGTTTATCTTGGAACAAACGTTGTGTATAACTCTTCAGAATGGATTCATCCAAGCCTGGAGGAATCCCACCATAACTTTTCAAAGCATTGATGAAACCAGCTTCAATTTCTTCTTGGCTTACTTTGAGTTCAAATTGTTTAGTTAATTTCCCCCTCAACACACTCCATCTCAATTCTTCAATGAAAAATGGGAACTCCCTGTCGATTTGTTCATCTGAAACAGGTTTCTCATTACTGATTTTTATCCATCGTTTCAAGAATTCTTCCGGTAATTCGAAATTGTTTTTCTTGACCAATTCCATCTGGATGTCTCTAAAAAGAATGGCATCAGCATTTTTTTGCATGCTGGCATTCAAATCTATTCTGAATTTATCCAAAGCTTCTTGTTCGCTAGTCACAACACCCTCTCCGAATTGCTTGTCAAAGAACTCTTGGTTCATCTCGGCTAATTCTACCCTTGAAACTTCTGTGATTTCCGCTTCGAACATATCACCCACTGTATCATCGTCTTCTTCGATACCTAATATGTACTTGTTGATGATACTCTTTTCGGAATCTTTCTCTACATCTTTAATATCAAAAGAAATGGTATCGCCTACTTTTTTCTTAGAAAGAGCTTTCGCCAATTTATCTGCTGCCCTATCCACAGCAATAGAGAATTCGGCTTCATGTCCATCTTCTTTTAGTGCTTTTCCATCCAATTCTTTTGCAGTGACCTTTACAAGGTCATTCATTTGGATGTCATTCTCAGCATTACTTCTTTTCCCAAATCTTTTTCGAGCATTATTCAATTCCTCTTCAACAATTTTATCAGAAACGCTGACTCTGTTTGTTTTATAAGTGCTTTTTTTAGAAATACCTTTGATTTCAAAATCAGGAATCAATCCCAAGTCGAACTTGAATTCAAAATCGCCTAATTTA
Source organism: Saprospiraceae bacterium (assembly GCA_020631375.1). GTDB lineage: Bacteria > Bacteroidota > Bacteroidia > Chitinophagales > Saprospiraceae > JAHDCE01. The sequence continues at coordinate 36,674 of JAHDHJ010000008.1, forward strand.
TTAGCATCAAATGCTACTTGTTCCTGTTTTTCATTAGGAATCGGCTCGCCGAAAATCTCTACACCTTTCAATGCAGCTTGTAATTGTTCTTGTAGAATCGTATTTACTTCTTGCATCAATATTTGCTCACCATACATTTTTTTGACATAGGATAAAGGGGTTTTCCCTTTTCGGAACCCTTTCAAATGACTATCTTTCCTATGTTTTTCCAAGGTTTTCTTGAAATTTTTTTCATAATCGGATTGGTCAATTGTAATGGTAAGAATGGCATTGAGTGTGTCTAGATCTTCTTTGACGAATGTGGCCATGATAATAGAAAGCTATGGTTAAAAAAAAGAAAAGCTGGAGGCCAGCTTTTCTGTGATGGTGCGGGTAGAGGGAGTCGAACCCCCACGCCGTTAAGCACTAGATCCTAAG
>JAHDHJ010000234.1 GCA_020631375.1 Saprospiraceae bacterium
GATAAGAGGAAGGGGAGGATTTACTGGAAATTCGCAAGATGACTATAAGTTCAAGACACCTCAACTATACGGATTGAAATCCATGAGGTTCTACGGTCATGGAGCAACATTTACATCTGTAAGGGATGTTATAGAATATAAGAACAATGCAGTTTCTGAGAATCCTTTAGTGCCAAATTCCCAGTTGACTAACAAATTCCAACCTCTGGGTTTGACAGATTTAGAGGTGGATGCCCTTACCGATTTTGTAGAGAATGCTTTGGATGATAGGGAAATGGAAAGATATGTGCCAAGTTCAATAGCTTCAGGTAATTGTTTCCCGAATAACGATGAACAATCACAGCAGGACATGGGTTGTAACTAATTTACAGTTATTGGATAGAATATTATAAAAAGTATATTGAAAACATGCTTTTGCATGTTTTCAATATACTAAAAAGCTTTTTAAAAGCAGGCTCTTAGGATAATTTTCAAGAATATCAATTCATTGACAGTTAATCATTTGAGGATAAAAAATGCTCGGTAAGAGAAATAGTCTTATCTTGTAATACTAAAAAGAAAACTAAACTGTTGACATGTTTCGCAATTGGATGATGTTATATACATCCCTTATGATTATAGGGAGTATTACATCCAGAGGATGCAAGGATTCACCCTTGGTTCCGGATGTATCGGAAGAGGAAATACAAGCCTCTCATCTGGATGAAGAACTATTGGCGACACTAACTGCCAATAGTAAAGGCGAAGGCTTGGATTACTTCATCCTACCAGACGATCATGACTATGATGCCATTCCTCAAGACCCCAAAAATCCCATCAATTCTTTCAAAGTATTATTAGGAAAAAAACTTTTTTGTGAACCTGCGTTGGCTTTAAAGCCTAAGCAGGAAGAAGGGAAACACACTTATTCTTGTGCAAGCTGCCATATTCCCACAGCGGGATTTTCAGCAGGATTGAAGCAAGGAATAGGCGAAGGCGGACAAGGCTACGGCGAAAATGGGGAAGGTCGGATTTTAAACCCCAATTATTTAGTGGATGAGATAGATGTACAGCCCATTCGGACACCATCTATTATCAATGGCGCATTCAATAGGACCTCCATTTGGAATGGACAATTCGGGGCTGTCGGACCCAATGTGGGAACAGAACACAACTGGAAAGAAGGTAAACCCACAGCTTTTAACCACTTGGGTTTTGAGGGAGTGGAAACCCAGGCAATAGCCGGTTTGGGGGTACATAGATTGGAAGTCGATAGCAGTTTCATTACTTCCAATTATTATAAAGAATGGTTTGATTTGGCTTTTCCGGATATTCCGGAAGAACACCGGTACAATAATGTGAATGCAGGCTTGGCAATAGCCGCTTTTGAAAGAACAGTCATTGCGGACGAATCCGCTTTTCAGCAATACTTGAAAGGAGACATTGCTGCTATCAGCAATGGACAGAAAAAAGGGGCATTATTGTTTTTTGGCAAAGCCAAATGCAATTCTTGCCATGATGGCAAAGCCCTGAATTCCGAAGAATTCTTCGCATTGGGAATGCCTGATTTTGAAAAAGACTCTGATGTTTTAATCAATAAGGAAAAGGATTTTGAAAAATCAAAAAAGGGTAGGGGGGCATTTACCCTAAAAGAAGAAGATAATTTTAAATTCAAGACGCCTCAATTATATGGATTGAAAAACATGGGATTTTATGGTCATGGTGGTTCATTCCTATCTATCAGGGAAATTATTGAATATAAGAACAAGGGCATTCCTGCCAATGAAAATGTCCCTGCCTCACACCTCGCCACAGATTTCCAACCACTAGGATTGACCGAAGATGAAATTGATGCCTTAACGGACTTTATAGAAAACGCATTGGATGATCCGAATATGGATCGCTATACTCCAAAAGCGGTAGCCTCCGGATTCTGTTTCCCAAATAATGATTCGGCTTCCAAGGAAGATATGGGTTGTGATTAGATAGACCTTAGATTTTAGACACTAGACAAAATATTAGACCCTATTTAATTCTCAATTGAAAAATTGCCTAAAAATCTCTATATCTAAATATCTAGTCATCTCTATATCTAATTCCTAAAACCTTATCTTCGCAAAATGAATCTTTCTGCCGAAGCAATACAAAACCTTAGACGGCTTTGGGTTTCGCCCCAAGCACAGCATATCAAACTGGCAATAACCATGAGTAATGACGCGCTGTTATTACACGAACACCTGATGCCCGAGTGCATCCTCGCCAAAGAATTCCACCCGGATTTAACCAGCCGATTGGATATAGAAGACTTTCTGAACAAAATGGTTTATAGCATAGAATTAAGGAATTGGAGGGATAGGGTGAAATTTTTTCAAGCACCGCATCAAGTATATTTATATAGGAGACATGAAAAGGACTTGGATTTATTCGAGCATTATTTTTTGAGTCAGCCACATTTGTTTGAGCGATATAAAGAAACGGCAATTCATTGTAGCTATACCTGGAACCAATCGGATAAATTGAAAGTGGGTTTGCTATTGTTCGATAATATTATAGAAAAAGAACCGGAAGATGGCGATAATTATTTTTTCATGGGAAGGTGCCATCAATTTCTTCATGCTTTGGATAGGGAGAATTACAGTTCTATTTATGCCATCAAAGCTTTTCGCAAAGCATTGCGTAAAAAAACGACTTACCGGAAACAAATAAAAAAAGAATTGGAATCTTTGGAATGAGATATAAATAACTTGCCCATTTTGGTTCGTTATTTATTTCTCATTCCTTGGTCGGAATAAATCATCTATTCATCTTATAAGTCGGATCGTTAATCATTTTGATTCATTTAATTTAAAAGTCTTTGTAACTTTTACCTTAGTTTCATACGTCATAGTTGTGTATTTAAAATTGAATTATTTTTTTAAAAATTAAAATGTATATAATTATGAAAACGATTAAATTATTAATGATCGCAGCTATTATGGCTTTCTCCTTTTCTTCATTTGCCAATGATGGAAATACTAAAGGAAATAATATTTCTAAATTTATTTCTAATCAATTACAATCCGATTATCTTTCTGTTTTAATAGAAAATGAAATGGATGTGAAAATTGAATTTTATATTAATTCTGATAATGAAATAGTGGTAATGAATACAGATTCAGAAAATGAAGAATTGGATCGTTATATTAAATCCCATTTGAATTATTCAGAATTGGATGTGGAAAATGTAAGGCATAAAGAACCTTACTTCATTACGATTCAATTTAAGATGTCCAATAAATAAAGTCAAAACGGACAGTTATTTATCCCTTGTCCCTACAGAAAGAATGGGCTCCAATTTATTAAATCGGAATTCATTCTTTCTATATAATGCTTGTCAAATGATAAATAATCCTAGCACCGACATTTCCATCCCATTCGTTTTTTCCGGAAACCTCACATAAATCACAACCAATGACTTTTTTATTTTTTTCCTTTATTTTATTTAAAATAAAAATGGCTTCATTAAAATCCAATCCACCCGGTACAGGTGTCCCCGTATCCGGACAAAGTTTAGGATCCAAACCGTCAATATCAAAACTGATATAAATATTTTCAGGTAATTCGGAAATGATTTTATCAATTATTTTATCAAATGAATTTCCTTGGAATTTTTGTTTTCTAATAGAATAATCAGAGTACATAGAAATTCGATTATCATTTTTTATGAATTCCATTTCCTCTTCACAAAAATCCCGAATACCTATTTGTGATAAATGATTGATTTCAGGAATTTCATTTAGTGCATTATGAAAAATGGAAGCATGCGAATATTCAAAACCCTCATAAGCTTTCCTTAAATCACAATGTGCGTCAATTTGTAAAATTCCGAATGCTCCATATTTTTCAGACAATGCTTTCAAATAACCCAAAGGTGTTGAATGGTCACCTCCGACCAAGATTATTTTTTTTCCATCAGAAATTATCTTTTTGGTTTCTTCGTAAACCCATTGGTTTAATTCCCGACTAGCCGTATTTACTATTTGTAAATGTTCAGGTAAAATTTCTATTTGATTTTCTAAACGCTGGATATGTTCCTTTGCAGTTTTTCTCGCATCCTTATTTTTGTCTAGAATAGAAGTGTCAATAGGATAGAAATAAATTCCTTTATGCCAAGCATTAGGATATTCTTCCAAATGTAAATCCAATTGGTAAGAAGCATCCAGAATGTTTTGTGGAGCCATACAAGTCCCGTCATGATATGAAACCGTAGCATCCCAGGGAACAGGAAAAAGAATGACATCCGATGTCTCATAATCAAATGGTAATCCGATGAAATTCCCATTTTCAATCCCGATGCCATTCGGGTTGAAATTATTAATCAACTCTTGTTTTCGTTTATCCATTAGTCTTGGCTATTTGAATTCTTTGAATGTAAAGATAATTGGATTTTGAGATAAAGATAATATGTAAATCCCTTGTATAAAATTTAACAATAAAAAAGTATTGGCAATTAAAAAAAGATATAGATTTGCATCCGGAATTTGATTGCTTGTACTTAACTAAAATATTAAAAATAAACAATGTCAAAAGTACTCATTATCGGAGCTGGGGGAGTAGGTCGGGTAACGGCTGTAAAATGTGCCCAACACCCGGATGTCTTTTCAGAAATCATGTTGGCTAGCCGAACAAAATCCAAGTGTGATGATATCGCTGCCGATGTAAAATTAAGGACTGGAAGAGATATCCGGACTGCGGAAATAGACGCAGAAAATGTTCCTGAATTAGTGAAATTAATCCGTGCTTTCGAGCCGGAATTAGTTATTCATGTAGCTTTGCCCTATCAGGATTTGACTATTATGGATGCCTGTCTGGAAACCGGGGTGAATTATTTGGACACTGCGAATTACGAACCCAAGGACGAAGCGAAATTCGAATATTCTTGGCAATGGGCTTACCAAGACCGTTTTAGGGAAAAAGGGATTATGGCTTTATTGGGTTGTGGTTTTGATCCGGGTGTGACCAGTATTTTTACAGCCCGTGCGGCACAGCACCATTTTGATGAAATCCATTATCTGGATATTGTGGATTGTAACGGAGGCGATCACGGAAAAGCCTTTGCCACTAATTTTAATCCGGAAATCAATATCAGGGAAATTACCCAAAACGGGAAATTCTGGGAAAATGGAAAATGGGTGGAAACGAAGCCTTTCGAATTCAGAAAAGAATTGACTTATCCTAATATCGGAGAAAGGAGTTCTTATTTGTTATACCATGAAGAGTTAGAATCGCTAGTCAAGAATTTCCCAACAATAAAAAGAGCCAGATTTTGGATGACTTTCGGTGATGAATATCTGACACATTTACGGGTGATACAAAATATCGGAATGGCTGGAATCGAACCGGTAAAATATAAGGGAATGGAAATCGTTCCTTTGAATTTCCTTAAATATGTACTGCCTGATCCGGGAAGTTTGGGAGATAATTATACTGGAGAAACTTCTATCGGCTGTAGAATTAAAGGAATAAAAGACGGTAAGGAAAAAACATACTATATCTGGAATAATTGTAGCCACCAAGCGGCATTTGATGAAACGGGAGCGCAAGGTGTTTCTTACACAACGGGTGTTCCTGCCATGACGGGTGCGATGATGATGTTGCAAGGAAAATGGAAGGGAGAAGGCGTGTTTAATGTAGAAGAATTTAATCCCGACCCATTTTTGGATGTGCTAGGGAAACATGGTTTGGAATGGCATGAAGAAATAAATGTGGACTTGGAAATGTAATGGAATTTTTGTATGTTTAGAAAATAAGGCATTGCTTTAACTTTCTAAAAACAACTAAAAAAGCTTGCTTGTTGATTCAATAAGCAAGCTTTTTATTTAACCCAATTTGATTATGCCACTAAAAAAGAACTTCCTCCGAAATGATATAGAAGAAATAAATTTTTCTAGAACCAGAATTATTCTAGGTTTGGTTTTGGGTGTATGGTATTCTCTTGTACTTTATGGATTCTTTATTCTTTCTAGAGAAGTGTTTAGAGTTCTTTCCGTTACAGAGGATTATGAAATTGGAATATTGGATGATACCGAAATGCAATTTTATAATCTTTTCTTTGCTTTTTTAGCTGTAATTTTTGGACAGTCGATTTGTTTTGCATATTGGTTTGAGGAACCAGCGAAATTCTTAAAAAGAAATTATAGAAGACGTTATTCGATTGTAGTGGATCAGCGAATGATGAATTGGAATTTTCTTTCTTGGTTTTCTAAATTGTCGATTTGTTTTGGTTTGTTTTTTTGGTTAAGCTTAGAAAGTTGGAGCTATACTTTATTTAATGTGTACCCTGATTATAAATATCTATTCATCCTTTTTATTGTCATGCTTTTCTTCCAAGCATGGAATAATATAAGGTTGAAATATAAAAATAAAAGTTTGAAATGGATTTTGCTTTCCGCAATTATAGTTTCAGTTTTTTCTTTTCTATTGTCAAAGACTACTTGGATAGATGATGAGAAAATAAATAAAATGGTTTTGTCTAAGAATATATTCCATGCTTACGATTTGGAATTGGCATCTTCTTCTGTGTATGGAAAAATATATAATTATAGTCTAATGATGCCTTTATATTTAGTGAAACCAAAAGATAATGATTCAATACCCATTTTTATTTATCAAAATAATGAAATTGATTTTTCATCTTTAAATAAGATCTTTGAATATAAAGGAATGACTGT
>JAHDHJ010000009.1:0-17985 GCA_020631375.1 Saprospiraceae bacterium
ATGATTATTATAAAAATACGGATAGGCTCAAGCCTAATTATGAATTGTAATAATCTTACTAGTACACACTAGATTTAAAGATATTCAGATTTAGAGATGCTTAAAGAATTACCCCCAACATCTTTCAGATGTTGGGGGTAATTCTTTCACTTATCCTTTAATCAATATCCCATTTTTGAAATGTAACTGAGTAGTAATTTCATCTAAAATCTCTAAATCTAAATATCTAATCATCTACTAAAAGACTACATACTCTTCCCTCCTTTCTCAATGATATTTTTCAAGAAATTACCACTTTCTTTGGATATCAACTCCAATTTCGCAGCATCGTCATTTATTGAAAAATTAAATGATTCGATATCCGCTTCTTTTATTCCCATACCGTCAGCCATTCCTTTCATCAAATCAGGAAAACCGGTACCTCCCATGAAACCGCTGGATATACTGTTATACATTCCTTTGTCAATTCTTTTCCCTCTTGCCAAACCTCCGGATTTAATTGCCTCTAATAAAGCCGGATCCGAAGTTAAGAATAAAGTTCCATCCTTTACCACTAACATCGGTACATTAGGCTCTCCTTGACCGCCCATGTTCTTATGGAATTCACTTCCCATCTTAGCATCAGTCATTGCATAAACACCATTCCCTTTTGATGCTATCACACCAGCATCTTCCATAGATTTAAGGTATGGGGAAAACGCAGACTCGTTTATTGTCATGGCGAATATTCCCGCAGGTTTCCCATCAGAACCTTTGCTTTGCAATGCAAACATCATATCTCCGTCTATTGCTTTCACTATATCATCTAAATTCATACCCATTTGATTCAGTCCCATCTGTTTTGACATAAGACCTATCGCATTTTTCTCTTTCAATAATTGGTACAAACCAGCCATATCAAAACCAAAAGTAAATACAGAAACCAAATCATCTTTAGGGATGTATGGAGAGAAATCTTTACCTATTTTACTCTTAAACGGCATACTCAAATCATTGGCAATGATTTTCTTCAAAAGAAAATCCAAATTCACTGTCATTTTCTTTTCCTCGAAATTAACACCGCCATTGATATAATTCCCTTTCAAATCATCAGGTGAATATCCCAAAAAGGATGAACCGAATACAGCTTGCTCATTATTCGCTATGGCATCCGAACTCAACCAGAAACTGAAATCATTGGTAGAAGTCCCCACAGCCTCAAAAGCACCGGAAGACAAAACAGAAGCACCATCTGACAATTTGAAAATCTTATTCAAATGATCTTCTATATTTCCGCCCCCCATTTGTCCCATGAATGCGAAGTCATCTGCCCAAGCAACAAAATTGCCATCTTTTTTCACATAGGTATAGCCATCCATTTCCTTGGCTCCGATACTCATTGGAGAAGCTTTCACCATTTCTGCAAACTTCGCAGGATCGGAAATATTCACCATCATTCCATTCAACATGTCATTCAGGTTGTTCGGATTCACATCTGTGAATACATAAAAATTCTGCTCCAGATTCACACCCGTCTCTCTAGGATCTTTCAATATCTTTGCAGCCAAAGGATCCTGCCTTTCGGCTTCCGCCCAAACTTGCTGATAAGCAGGCGTTTTCTTCAAATCCTCAAAGCTGACCTTTTCCAATAGTTGGGGAACTCTGATAACCGTCACTTGGCTTGCATCAGATGGAATGTGTTGTATTGCCGCATCCATTTTAATATCTCCGCCTGTCTTACAAGAAGCCAAAAACAAAACAGTTGCTGCCAATAATATAAATAAGGACCTTTTCATATTTTTGATTTTATTAAATTTATTCTTTAAAAGAAGTAATTTGAATTTTCACCATGCAAATAAACGGAAATATTAATTCATATCTTTAACCCTTTAGATAAACTGATTGTTTTTAATGACGAACATTCATTCCTTGACTGATTTATTATGAAATACCATATCCAGCAAAACAATATCTTAGGAACAGCATTGTCCTCCAATGAAAAACATACCATTGTCGGTGCTGGGATGTCAGGGCTTCTGCTTGGCTATTTTTTGAAACAAAAGGGAATCCCTTTCCAAATTATTGAAAAATCAAATCGGGCTGGAGGATTAGTCCATAGCCATAAGATTCCCAATTTAGGTTTGGCAGAAGAAGCTGCCAATGGTTTCATCTGGTGTCAGGAAATCGAAGATATTTGTAAGGAAATTTCATTGGACATCCAATATCCCAGTCCACTTTCTAAAGCCAGGTATCTTGTCAGAAATAACAAACTGAAAAAATTCCCTTTGGGGATTTTGGAATCCGTTAATATGGTATCCAAAGCCATCATGCCCCATTCCCAAAAATTAAGTACAGTTGAAGATTTTGGCAAAGTATTTTTCGGAGAAAAATTCAATCGGCAGATCCTTGAACCTGCAATGGCTGGAATTTATGGCACAGCCATAGAAAACCTAAGTTTTGAGGGAGTACTCAAAATCTTAGCAGAAGAATTCAACCATACCAATTCCCTTATCGGAGTCATTAGAAGAATTCGGAAAAACAGCAAAAAGAAAGGAAAAAAGCTATCCGGAACACATAGTTTCAAAGGTGGCTTCTCCCAATTCCCACTCCATTTGGCAGAATATCTTAAAGAACATATTATTTATAATCAAGAAGTCCGGGAAATTTCCGGTTCGACCGTACTCACCTGCCCCGCTTATATAGCCAAAACATTTTTCGAGGATGAAATACATAAAATCCTCTCCAATATACAATATACTCCTTTCGTCACGACAACATTGGTTATTCCTAGAAAGGATTTGCATCGTTTCAAGGATGGTTTCGGTTGCCTGATCCCCAGGAATGAGGGATTGACCATATTAGGTGTATTATTCAATTCTTGTATTTTCCCGGATCGGGTCGAGAATAAGGAACATATCAGCCTGACTTGTATGATTAGGGATGAGGGAGATGGTTCCATCATCAATTTGGAAAAAGAGGAAATACTTTCATCCATCATTGTTCCCGATATTAAAAAACTATTGGGATTTGATGGAAAAATATTGGATTACCATTGCCGGAAATGGCAAAAAGGCATTCCTGTTTATAACCCCGAATTAGTCGGGTATTGGAGCAAACTTGATTCTCTTTTGAAATCAAAACATCCAAACATCAGATTATTAGGGAATTATACCGGACAAATCTCAATTAGAGGCATGGCACAACAAATAAATAAATGTTTAAATGACTGCTAGTTTTCTTAAAAGCTGTTAAGCCTTTCTTTTATATCTAGCATTCCCTTATATTTGGACGAATTAACATTAATATTTTTGCTAACTTTGCTTAGTCATGCCTATCAAATCATTAACAAATAGGCATAGCAGTTTTAAATATTATCAAGGAATAATAGATACAATGAAAAAAATCTTAATACTTACTCTCTTGGCAGTAATGGGAAATGCGATTATCCTATCTGCCCAAAAATCAGATTGGAATGATTTCTATAATACTGATAGAATCCAAGATATCAGCATTCGCTTCAAGCAAAAAAACTGGAAAGATGTTCTAGATTCATTAAAACTGAATGGAGAAGAGATGCTGATCGGTTCGGTAAGAATCGGTGTAAATGAATATAAAAATGCCGGAATCCGTTATCGTGGCTCCAAATCATTCAAATATGGCGGTGACAGGAATTCTTTCCAAATCAAATTGAACCATATTGACAAGGAGCAAAACCACCAAGGCTATAAAAAACTGAACATTTCCAATGCCCTGCGTGACCCTAGTATGGTCAGGGAAGTCCTAGGTTTTGAAATTGCCAGAAAATACATGCACGCCCCTAAGGCGAATTATACCAGATTGACCGTTAACGGTGAATATAGAGGACTTTTCACCAATATCGAATACGTGGATGATCATTTTCTAAATAAACATTTCGGCTCAGCCGACAATACCTTTTTCAAATGTTCCAGACCGGATGAAGACACAAAGGACGCTGAGGGATGTATGAAAAAAGTTTCAGGCACGCTTGTTTATGAAGATGATGCTTCTTGCTATATGAACAATTATGAAATCAAATCCGAAAACGGATGGGACGATTTAATCGGTCTAACCAAAGCTTTGGATGGTGATGTACAAAAATTAGGTAATGTATTGGATGTGGACCAAGTTCTTTGGATGCACGCTTTCAATAATGTATTGGCGAATTTGAACAGTTATGCCGGAGATTATAGCGAAAACTATTACCTCTATCAAGATAAACATGGCAGATTTGTTCCTATTCCAAGGGATATGAACTTATGTTTCGGTAGTTATAAGAACATTAAATTCAAGGGAAGTTATCTTTCTTTGGAGGAATTGCAGGAATTGGATCCATTCCTACATGCTGATAATAATGCCAAGCCATTAATCAGTAAATTATTGAAAGACCCTTATTATCGGAAAGTATATGTTTCCCATGTAAAAACAATCATGAATGACAATTTCTCCGATGGGCAATATGAAAAAAGAGCTAAGGAATTGCAAAAACTCATCACGAATGACATGTTCCGTGATAAATTCAAATATTATGACCACAATCAATTCCTAGCAAGCTTAACCAAAACAACCGGAAAAAAAAGTAAGATTCCCGGAATTGTCGAACTCATGGATAAAAGAGCCAAATTCCTAAAGAAACATGCTGAAATCCGTGGTTTCGCTCCGGAAATAGGAGATGTGGAGATATTGGGTCGTGAAAAGTTCTCCAATAAAGCGGTAAAGACTTTTATCTTGAACGCCAAAGTAGAAAAGCATGCGAAGAAAGTAAGGGTTTATTATCGTTTCAATGAGGGTGACATCTTCCAAGTAGGATTCATGAAAGATGATGGCAATAGTAAAGACGGAGCTGCCGGAGATAAGTTATTCGGTTTGGAAATAAAACCTACGGATGGCGCCAAGAGCATGGAATATTACCTTGTTGCTGAAAATGCGGTAGGAACAAGCAGTATGCCTAGTAACTATATGTTCAAACCATTGAAAGTAGAACTTAGCTCATTGAACCAATAAGATTATCTGATTCAATAATTCCTAATAAAGTCTATTAGAAACGGTCATGTTGTATGTACAGCATGACCGTTTTTTTAAACGCTAAGTCAATGCTTCTCTCCTTAATTAAAAATATTCCCTTTTTCAAAAAAAACTATTTGTCCCTTGGAGAAAAATGGGTGGAAAAAAAATTGTCCACAGTCCTCCCACATAGCCAAGGAAAAGTTTTGGATATTGGAAGTGGAAACGGCATGGTCGCTTTTTATCTGAAAAATAAAGGCTTTGAAACCTCTGCTTTGGACGTAGCAGATTTATCTATCCATCCGGAAATAAAAACGATTGTTTATGATGGTAAAAAAATGCCGTTCGAGGAAAATGAATTTGATACCGGATTATTATTAACGGTTTTGCACCATACGGATTCTCCGGAAAATGTCCTTCAAGAAACGGCTAGGGTTTGCAAAAGGATTATTATCATAGAAGATATTTATTCTAATATTGTCCAGCAATACCTCACTTATTTCATGGACACTCTAGTCAACTTTGGACATTCCAATATGACTTACCAAAACAAGAATGACCAAGAATGGAAAATGACTTTTAAACTCTTAAACTTAAAAGTCATTTCCGAAAAAAAGAAAAGGGTTTTATTATTTTTTACCCAAGGAACCTATATTTTGGAAAACGAGTAGGATGTTTTCTTTAGGTGCATTTCATTTTTTCGCAAAAGGCTCAAAAAACACTAAAGTCAGAAAACCGAATTATAGCCCTACTGATGATAAAACGGGCTTCGGCTGGAATTACTTGATAAGACATTTTGGTACAAAAATTAAGCTTCACATAAATCTCAGGAATGGTGAATTAATAAATTGCGTTTTAAGGGGCAACATATACCTATTGAATATTCTTCCTTACTGTCCCGAACTTAATCCTTGTGAACAGATTGGGTAACACATAAAACAACAGTTTCAAAAATCTTACATTTGAGAATATTGGAAAAGTAAGGGAATAGCTTCACCAAACGGTATGTTCAATGCCTAACAATACCAGTAAATCTATTTGTTCAAACCATCACCATTTAGACGCAAAAAAAGCACTCTTATAAAATAAAATCCGTATTATATGCAATTGAATAATGTAGTGCGAAGTAAAGTTTGAATGTTCAATTGCGTATTAGTTGTATAATAGACTTGTTCTGTTTTAAAAATCAATTATTTGAAGTCGTCACGACTTCAATATGGCTTTTCTCAGTAATTCCCCTTAACTTTATAAAAGGATTTATAAAATTAAATATAGCTTCTTGCTTTTAGAATTATACTACCCTTTAGTAAATCATAAAATTGTTACAATGAAAAATGTCCACATTAAGTTAATGATACTCCTTTCCATTGCTCTTTCTTCTATTAATTTTGGTAATGCCCAAGGCAATTCAGTTAATGAGTTAGGTTTTGAAGTCAAGAGAGTTTATCCCTGTATCACAATAACAAAGGAACAATTAAAGGGAGCTAATAAGCTAATTGATTTAAACAGTCGTTTTAAATCAGATTGGATAAGAGAATATATTTCCGTTGAAATCCAGACTATCCATAAAGGAAAAACAATAAAATCGCTCAACAAAAATGGCATCCTCAGCCAAGAACAAAAGGACAATATGAATAAGGCTGATGTGGGAACGAATATTTATGTTCGGGTCAAATACATGCCGGAAAATACATTAAAACATAATGAGCCTAAGGAACTAGATTTCACATTTTTGGTAGATCCGAATAATGGGGCAAAATACGTTGATGGACAGGAAGAATTAAATAAATACCTAAAGGAAAAAGTCATTGATAAAATCCCTGCAAATAGTTTCAAGGGCTATGATTTAACTGCCATTAAATTTACAATTAATGAAGAGGGAGAAATCGTCAATGCCCATATATTCGATGCCTTATACCAGCCTTTTAAAAATGAAAAAGTAAATAAATTGCTATTGGAAACCATTAGCAATATGCCCTGTTGGAAACCTGCCGAATATGCTAATGGCACTAAGGTAAAACAAGAATTCGTATTAACTGTTGGCAATATGAAAAGCTGCGTGGTCAACCTTTTAGGCATTTACAATAATGGAGAAAGGGAGGATTAAGGGAATAGGCAATAAATCTAAAAGTTAGATTTTATGAGATTAAAACATAAATCACTTATCTTTGCTCCATGGGATTAACGAATAATGATATAATGAAAAAACTCAGGGTAGCACACAAACTACGGACTGAGGATATAGTTGAGATTTGTGCACTTGCCGGATTCAAGGCGAACAAAGGGCAATTGAACGATTTGTTCCGTAAGGAAGACCATCCGAGTTATGTGGAATGCGGAGACCAGATCCTCCGGAATTTTTTGAATGGACTGATTATCCATCTACGTGGCCCCATGCCCAAAAAGGGAGAATCTCCTCCGAAGAAAAAAGAATGATTTGAAAAACAGAAAAATTTATCTTGTCATTGTCCTTGCCCTACCTCTTATTTTTTTCTTCGCTTGGAACAAACAATATTATTTTGACCTCAATCCCTATTCGGGAAAAGATTACAAAATCGTAGTCCATGCCGATGGGCAAACCATTCCTATCTCCCAAAACAAAATCAGCCAAAAGGAATTGTATGGATTGGATAGCATTACGTTGAGGAATGAGGAAGAGACTGTCCATAAAATCCAAAACTGGGAAATAGGAATCGTAGAAAATAAAACTTCTTTTTTCAAGATGGAAATAAAGGGGAATCAAATTCCCAAGAACTTTTTTGAGGAATTAAAAAAATTCCCAAAACCGGCTGTCCTCTATATTAATGTCAATCAATGGTCGGCAAAAGAACATAATCCTAAAGCGGAAAATAGGAGGATTGATATTTTCTAGCTTTAGTTGCGTAAAACGCAACAGATCTTAGTATTTAGACCCTAGTATCTAGATTTATAATGGTTTTCTACGAAAACCACATAATCAAATATGAATAGTCTAATGTCTAAATACTAAGATCTAATGTCTATTGCGTTTTACGCAACTTGGATTAACAAATCAAAATATCCATAACACTTTTACCACACTTCCCTATTCTTTCATAAATTTGTGCTATGGGAAAAATTGTTTATACCATACTATTGATTTTAGTATCGTTTTGGGCAGAAGCCCAAAAAAAACGGTTTAGTGTTCCTTTGTCTCCCAGAACATCCAATTATGACATTAAAGTCAGCTTGGATACGGAAAAGAAAAGCATTACCGGCAGCCAAAAGGTCACTTTTACAAATCCCTCTTCCGACACCATTTGGACGATGCCTTTCCATATGTATTATAATGCTTTCAAAAATAATCTCTCGCTCTTCAATACGGGATATAGCAGAATTCCGAGAACGATCTCGGAAGATGAAATAAAAAAAGGAATCTGGGGATGGATAAACGTCGATAAGATAAAAGATGAAAATGGGAATGAACTTTCCTTTTCATTCGTCCAACCCGATATCGATAATAAGGATGACCACACCGTCCTAGAAGTACAACTCAAAGAACCCATTTTGCCTTATGGCAATTATATATTGGATATGGATTGGCGGTCGCAAATTCCAAAGGCGAAAGCAAGGACGGGTTATAACCGTGATTTTTTCTTCATGGTACAATGGTATCCGAAATTGGGTGTCTATGAACCTGCCGGAAGTCGCTTCGCCAAAGAGGGGCAATGGAATTGCCATCAATACCATCCGGTAACGGAATATTTCGGAGAATATGGAGTATATCAAGTCGAAATAGATTTGCCAGTGGAATATAAAACCGGAGCAAGTGGCTTTCTTTTGGATGAAAGTATAAATGGAGATAGAAAAAAGCTAACTTACTTAGCTGAGGATGTCATTGATTTTGCTTGGACGGCAAATCCGGGTTTTATTGAAATCGTTGAAAATTGGAAAGGGGTCGATATTAAATTATTGATCATGCCGGAGCATGTCTGCAATAAGGACAGATTTTTAAAATCGGCTTTCAGTACACTGGATTTTTATGAGGAATATATCGAAAAATATCCTTATCCCTCATTGACTATTGTCAGTCCGCCTTTCCATGGTTTATTTTCCGGAGCGATGGAATATCCCATGTTGATTACCTCCCCTACCCTTTGTGATTTACCAAGCGGAATCAAGACTACCGAAACACTTACTATTCATGAATTGACCCATCAGTATTTCATGCAGATGGTTGGTAATAATGAACAGGAAGAAGCTTGGATGGACGAGGGTTTTACTTCATTTTTTGAAGCCAAAATATTGGATAAATATTATCCGGAAGGTGTAGTGAATTTCGATTATTTGGATATGAAAGTTAATTCCAAGGAATTGAGACGGGGAAGATTCATGAGTACGAATAATCCCAAAATCAATCCTTTGAGTGATTTCAGTTATACATTCAAACATGGCAGCAGCGGAGATATTAATTATGGAAAAGCTGCAGTGGGTCTGATGACCTTGGAGGGCTTGGTCGGGGAAGCGGTGATGAAAGATATCATGCAAACGTATTTCGCCAGATGGAAATTCAAACATCCTTGTCGGAATGATTTTGAAGATGTGGTGCTGGAAGTGGTAACAGAAAAATTGGGAGAAGAAAAAGCAATTGTTATCCAAGATTTTTTGCAACAATTAATTTATGGAACGGAAACTTGTAATTATGCCGTAGAATATATTTCCAATTCATTAATCGGTGACCCATTGGGTTATTTTGATGATTTGGATGAATGTAAATATCCTACGGATAATAAAAAAGAAACTTACCAAGCCAAAACCGTACTTTTCCGATTGGGTGAATTTACGCTTCCTATCGAGGTGAAAATTATTTTTGATAATGGTGATGAAATTATCGAAAATTGGGATGGAAAAGCAAGAAGCCATGAATTTGTTTATACAGGAAAAAGAAAAATCGCTTCCGTAGAAATCGATCCGGAATTAAAAAACCCATTGGACAATAATCTAATTGATAACAGTTATGTCATTGAACAAAAAGAAACGGGAATTGTCAGATATTTCACTTCCTTTATGACTTGGATGGAGGGAATTATGGTGAGCGCTACGGCTTTGATTTAATCGAGAAATTTAGAGATAATTAGATTTTAAGATATATAGACACAAATTATATTTTAAAACATATCTTAAATAGAATAATAAAAACTATTATTTAAAATCTAAATATCTCTAAGGAATGATGAATTAATAAATTGCTTTTTTAGGGGCGGTGATTTTTATTTCAGCCAAGGCGAAAACCGTAGGCAATGCAGGGCATTGTCGAGGATTTTCAACGACGGATGGGATGAAAATAACAAGCCTAAGAATGTAAGTTTATTATTTCACCATTCCTAAATCTTAAAATCTAATCATCTAACTAAAATGATAATAAAAAGTCTAAAAAAAGGATTCAGCCAATTGTGGCAATACAAAAAGATATGGGTACTCTTGTATTCATTGACATTTGTAGTCGCTGCATTTATTGCTTATCCCTTAAAGACTTATTTGGAAAATAAAATCGGAACATCCCTTATGATCAAGGATATGATTAAGGGTTTTGATTATACTTTATATACCGATTTCATGAACCATTATGGAGATGGAATTGCTCCGATTATGAATTATAGTCTTTTATTGATTATTTTGTTCATGCTGCTTTTTATTTTTCTGATGGGCGGTATTTTAAGTACATTTAAAAACGCTCCTGAAAAATATAATGGGAAATCATTCTGGTCAAATGCGGCTCATTTTTTTTGGCGGATTTTCAGAATGACCATTTATTTTTTATTTATTCATGGCGCTGTCCTTGGGCTGTTCTTTTTCATATATCTTAAAATCACGAAAGGATTATCTCCTATGAACTTGGAAAGTGAGGGCATTATTTTCGTAGCCATGAAAATAATGGTTCCTATTTATATCTTATTTTCTTCTTTCTTTTTTATGTGGCATGATTATGCCAAAATCCATCTCGTACAAAATGACAACAAATGGATTTTCCAATCCATTATTCCATCTTTAAAATTCATTATAAAAAATATCAAAAATACTTGGGGATTATATCTTTTGAATGTATTGATTTTAATGCTATTATTTATTGTCAATCATTTCATTAGCAATTCATTTGAAATAACTACTGGTCTGAGTATTTTTATTTCATTTTTTATTTCCCAATTATTCCTCATTTCCAGATTAGGATTAAAACTGGTTAACCTAAGTAGTGCCAATCATTTATTCCAAGAAAACAATTAAAAAATGTCAGACTATATTATCAAAACAGAAAGATTAGGAATCAGAAATTGGAAAGATGCTGACCATAAAGGCATGATTGCCGTTAGTGCAAGCGAAGAAGTCATGCGTTATTTCCCATCGACATCTACTCCCGAACAAACTATCGCATTCATTGGGAGAATGAAAAAACTGTATGCTAAAAGAGGCTATTGTTATTATGCGGTGGAACTTTTAGAAAATCGTGAATTTATCGGATTTATTGGTTTGTGTTATCAGGATTATGATGTTGATTTTGCTCCATTCATAGATATAGGATGGCGACTCAAAGAATCTGCTTGGGGAAAAGGCTATGCGACAGAAGGCGCGAAAGCTTGTCTGGAACACGGTTTGGAAACTTTGAAAATAGAAAAAATATATGCCGTAGCATCCCATGTCAATGTACCCTCTATCAATGTCATGAAAAAAATAGGCATGGAAAAATCAAGGGATTTTATCCATCCAAAATTAGTGGATTATGAGCATTTGAAAGATTGTGTTTTGTATGTGACAGAAAAGGAAATCAAATAATTAAATCAAATAAACACCATCCTTTTCCAAACGGACTATTTTTTCCCGATACAAAGAACCGATTGCCTTTTTAAAATTCTTTTTGCTCATTTCGAAAGTCAGTTTTATATCTTCGGGATCACTTTTATCCGTGAGAGGCACATAGCCATTATTATCTTGTAGGTGTTTTAATATTTTTTTGGAATTGGGTTCTATGACATTTTTATATCCTTGTTTTTCCAATACCACATCTACCCTGCCATCTTCCCGAATAGATTTTATAAAACCTTTTAAAACATTGCCATAATAAATTTTCTTGAAAATCTGATTGGAATAAATCAAGCCTCGGAATTTATGATTGATGATTACATTCCTCCCTAAATCCGTTTCATCCGCAATGATTAAATCCACCTCATCATTTTCATTAATATCCAACTCCTCATTATCTAAAAATTTATTCAATTTATTGGAACCTACCAAGCGATCCGATTTATCATCAAATCTTAAATAGACTAAATATTTCCGTCCGATTTCCATTTTATTGGATTGTTCGGAATATGGAATCATTAATTGTTTATCTACTCCCCAATCCACGAATGCTCCATATTTGTTGACATCCATGACTTCCAAATAAGCGAATTCATTGAGATTTATTTTTGGAATTTGTGTAGTGGCAGTTATGCGTTCCTCATTATCCAAATAAATAAAAACATTTATTTCATCCCCTTTTTCCATTCCTTCGGGAACGAATTTATTGGGCAATAAAACCTCATCTCCGGTTTCATCTACCAGATACCATCCCTGCTCCTCATTCCTATAGGCAACTAATGCTTTAAATTTTCCTAATTCTAACATGGTGCAAAGATAATGAGAATTTTTCCTGAATAACTATTATTGATTTTATATTTTCCCCTCTAGTGAATTCACCAATCTCGTAACGGGTGTTTTCAAACCATAATTATCGGGATGGAAAAACCGGTTTAGGAATTGTTTATTTTTCAAATAATCTATTTTCGAACTCGAAATAGGAGGATCAATTCTTGTTGTTCCATGTTCCTTGATTAACCAATCACTTACATTCGGATGCGTATAAATAAATCATAGAAAACCACTCCCTTGATTTTCGAATCTTCAAAAAAATCTTTTCCGCCAAATTCAGATAATATCTATCTTAAATTGTCGGTCGGTTATATGGACAGTTTCCCATCCAATCTTCCATTGTTTTTTTTCCTAATCATAATTAAAAATAGCATTTATATGTTTTAAATCATAGCAGGAATCCGGACAAATAGACATTTTTATAAAAGAATTTCCACGCCACAAAGCATAGTATTTAACAAGATCCCTATTAGGGCTTGTGAGAGCCTGCCATCTTGCTTTAATATGAGTGATCAAACGCACTCGCGCAGCTAGGTTTTTTATATTAGACTACGATAAACAAAACTTACCCCAGTATAAAATAAAAATCCCAAGCAAAAAATTTCTGCTTGGGATTTCCTTATAAGGGCATATTCTATTCCCTAAAACAACGTCTCTATAATTTTCTCTTCAGTCATGCCCTCTGCTTCCGCCTTGTAATTACGCACGATTCTATGACGCAATACATAATTCGCAACAGCCTGTACATCTTCAATATCCGGAGAATATTTTCCATGAACGGCAGCATGGCATTTTGCTCCCAATACCAAGTATTGCGAAGCACGCGGACCGGCTCCCCATGAAATATAATTATTCACAGAAGTAGTGGCTCTTTCCGTTCCCGGACGGGTTTTTGTCGCTAGTCCGACTGCATATTCCAATACATTATCGGAAATAGGTACTTTTCTAATCAATTCCTGATAGAAAAGGATTTCTTCCGCTGTAAGAACATTTGTCAATTCTACTTTTTTATTCATGGTCGTACCCCTCACTACTTCCAATTCCTCCTCATAGGAAGGATAATCCAATTTGATATTGAACATGAATCTATCCAATTGTGCCTCGGGCAATGGATAAGTTCCCTCCTGTTCTATCGGGTTTTGGGTAGCCAATACAAAGAAAGGTTTGGGAAGGATGTGTCGCACACCATTTACAGTTACGGAACGTTCCTGCATTGCTTCCAGAAGCGCCGCTTGTGTTTTAGGAGGTGTACGGTTAATCTCATCCGCCAAAACGATATTGGAGAACAAAGGGCCCTCTACGAATTTGAATTTCCTATCATCTCCCAATATTTCCGAACCCGAAATATCCGTCGGCATCAAATCCGGCGTAAATTGGATTCTCTTGAACTCCAAATCCAATACTTCAGATATCGTACTTACTAATAAGGTTTTCGCCAAACCGGGAACACCCACCAATAAACTATGTCCATTCGCAAATAATGAAATGATTACGGCTTTCACCGTTTCTTCCTGTCCTATGATGACTTTTCCTATTTCCTTACTTAGTACTTGATAAGCTTTTGCCAATCCATCGATGGCTTCTGGGTCTGATTTGTATTTTGTCATGAATGTTTTTATCTATTAGCCGTTACCGGTTTATTCTACAAATAGTAAACCAATTATTGTAATATGAGTATTTACTATCCTAAATTGTCTAAATGATGTGCAAATTTATTAAAATACATGATATGAAACGTCTCTATGATGCCTAATGTTTCGATTAGGACGTATCTAAAATAAAAAAGGGACAATTCCTCATCATGAATTGCCCCGATTACGGTATGAAACGTAATTTTTATATCTTATTATATTCAATTATTATGCCGATTATGGTGATAATCAAGCCACAGGTCTGAAATCGCTCCAAAAAACATTCCTCATCGTAATGACCAACCAAGCTTTGAAGCCTTGGTGGTTCCTTACACCACTTAGGTCTTTCAGTGCTTGGTAAATAGTTTCCAAATATAATTTGTGTGCCTGATCGGGGTCTTTCGCCAGTCCGGCTGCTACAGCCTGGATGGTATTTGCGTTGTCGTTCAACTTGTTAAAAAATTCTGCTTTCGTCATCTTCCTCGAATTTTGGTTATGGGTATAAACATATAGTCTTCTAACGTATATAGATGCAATCGACACAAAAAATGACGCATCTGTTAGGAAAAATTTAACAACATTATGATTTATTAACACTTTTCATTAAAAAAGAGCTTCGAAAACCCTTTTCTTAGCGTTTGTATTGTATCTACAAATTGTGCTTTACACAATTTGAGCCAATAGCCAAAGTCAATAGACCATAGTTGATTATAATATCAGGGATGCGTTCTTATAACTATTGACTTGGCGGACTTTTCCGCCATTGACATTGTAAATATCTTCAATACTTTCTATTCATACCAAAAATTAAGGCGAACAGCCTAAACTCATCGTCCAATGAATCAAAAATCAATTTTCCCCATCCTTATCTTTCTTTTTATTCTTCATTCCTTAGTTGCCCAAATCAATCCCAAAGATGTTACCATCATCAGGGATCAATATGGCGTACCACATATCTATGGCAAAACTGATGCTGATATGGTCTATGGCTTGGCCTGGGCTGCTTGTGAAGACGATTTCAAATCCATTCAGGAAAACTATCTGGCTACTCAAGGGAGGTTGGGAGAAGCATTAGGAAAAGACGGAGCTATTATGGATGTGATGGCACATATTGTCCAAGCCAAGGATAGGGCGGAACTTCTTTATAATGAGCATACTTTTCCGGAGAATATGGATAAGATGTTCGATGCGTATGTACAAGCTACCAATGCATATGCTGTTAAATATCCGGATAAGATTTTATTGAAAAATTCATTTCCTATTACGAAAAAGGATGTTTTGGCTGCGCATATTTTGGGAACTGCCATTATTTCCAATGTCCAATATCCGATTATCCAAGCTTTCGGAAATACATTGGACGAGCATGAAGTGCCTACTTCCGCAGGATCGAATGGCTTTGCTGCCAATAAAAATAAAACTGCAGATGGGAGTACTTATCTCGCCATTAATTCACATCAACCTCTGACTGGTCCATATTCTTGGTATGAGGCACATATCAATAGTGAGGAAAGTGGCATCAATATCCATGGAGGAACATTTCCGGGTGGTATGTTCATGTTCATTGGAGCGAACAAGAATTTGGGTTGGTGCCATACGATTAATTTTCCGGATCATGTGGATGTCTATAAATTGAAAATGAATCCTAAGAAAAAATTGCAATATGAATTGGATGGAAAATGGGAAAACCTAGAGGAATATCCGATTAAATTCAAAGTGAAATTAGGTTTTATAAAATTGCCAATCAAAAAGAAATTCTACCTCAGCAAACATGGTATTGTCATAAAGAATAAAGAGGGATATTATGCCATCCGTTTCAGGGCGAATATGGATTTACGTTCGTCCATGCAATGGTATGAAATGAATAAGGCGAATAATTTGGAGGAATTCAAAAAAGCCATTGACATGCAATTGATTCCGGGAACGAATGTCGTTTATGCGGACAAGGAGGGAAATTTATTTTATATCAGTTTGGGGAAATTCCCTTATCGGGACAAAGCTTATGATTGGCAAAAAATATTGCCGGGAAATAAATCCGAATTGATCTGGGGAGATGAAATGCACCCTTTGTCGGAGCATCCCCAAGTCACGAATCCAGAAGCAGGCTATATTTATAATACCAATAATTCTCCATTCAAATGTTCTTCGGAATCGAGTAGTCTGGATCCAAATGATTACGACATTACTTTTGGTTTCCAAACCAAAGAAAATAACAGAGGATTGGTTATCCGGCATTTATTCGAGCAAAAGGAAAAAATAACTTACCAAGATTTTAAGGATATAAAATATGATGTCAGTTATATGGATCCAATTTATTCCCATTCGATGTTGAACCTTGAACAAATATTCGATCTTGATCCTAATAAACATCCTAAAATTGAGGAGTCAATCCAATTATTAAAAGATTGGGACAGACAAACCAAACCGGATAGAAAAGTTGCCGTAATGTCTGTCGCCGTTTTTAATATGACTACTGAATTATTCAAAAAAGGATTATTGCCGGGTACGAATACATTGAGTGAAGATTTCATCGTAGAACATTTGCTTAAAGCACAAAAACATTTGAAAAAACATTTCAAAAGAGTTGATGTCACTCTCGGAGAAATCCAATATATTGAACGAGGTAAAATACAATACCCAGTAGGAGGAATGCCTGATGTAATGGCTGCCATGAATTTTGAAAAAGGAAAGAAAGGAAAATTAAAAGGATTTATGGGTGACGCTTTTTTCCAATTCATTAAATGGGATAAGGATGGCAATATTGAAATCGAAGCAATAAATGCTTTCGGTAGTTCTTCGGATCCGGAAAGTAAACATTTTAAGGATCAATTGCCAATGTACTTGAAACAGGAATTAAGACCTATGTATCTGGATAAGGAAAAAATTAAAGCAAACGAGCATAGGGAATATCATCCGGGGGAATTTTAGTAGTGATTATTTTTATTCGTGATTTGTGAGTGGGTGATTGGTGATTCTCATATGCTTCTTAGTGCTTTTTGTTTAGTTCTTAGTAGTGATTGGTGAGGGATTTATTCGTGATTCTTTTTATTGGTGATTCGTGAGTGAGTGAGTGATTGGTTTTATGTGTTGATCTACTATTCTTTACAACCTTTTTATTTTGTTCTGCATCTATGATGGCAAATGGAATTTTATTTCAGTGTAACGGATTTTGGTTTTGTCGTTATATCTGAGAGTGATTCTTTTTAATTTGTTTTCAAATTATTACATTTCCTATGAAACATATTATTACTACTTTCCTTTTGCTTTGTTTTTTCTCTAATTTGATTGGGCAGGGTACCAATATATTTTTCGATTCGGATAAGCATGAAATCAGATTTACTGAATTAGAAAAATTGACCTCTATTACAAACATTTATTTTAATGGAAATTATAAAATCTTATTGGTTGGACATTGTGACGAAGCTGGTAGTAGAGAATATAATTTGGCATTATCCAAACGCAGGGTAAATAGAATAAAGGATTATTTTTTGGCTCAACAAATTCCCAGCTTTAATATCCAGACCAATTTCGAAGGAGAAAATAGAGCGGATAAAGTAGCTCAAGAATTCAGAAAGGTGGAAATTTTCCTTATTCCCCTGCCTAGTATTACTCAAGAAGAAGTCCCTCTGCTTCCTGAAATGGAAGAAACACCTATCATTTCTGATACAGGTCAGGAAATGTGGATAGCCGATGGTCCTGTTCCAGATTCTCC
>JAHDHJ010000009.1:17995-24698 GCA_020631375.1 Saprospiraceae bacterium
AATTTCTTATAAGGAATATTTGCAATCCATTCAACCGGAAAAGAAAATATTTCGGATTTCTGCTAGTCAAGAAAATATTTTGGAAGGTGAACAAGGTACTAGTATTCTTGTTCCACCAAATGCTTTTATTGATAAAAATGGCAATGATGTCACAGGAGGTATCGTAGTGGAATTAACGGAATATTATTCGATGAAAGAATTTTTTAGTGAGCGTTTGAGTACGGTTATGGATGGCAATTTATTACAGTCCAATGGAATGATAAAAATAGAAGTAAAACAACATAGGGAAAAATTAAATTTAAAGAAAGGAAAGGAATTGGAAATTATTTTTCCGGAAGCTGAAAATGATGATTATTTTACTTTTTATGGTGAACGGATGATTGATGGTCGGATGAATTGGAAGGTGGATGAGGAATTGGCTCGGGAAGGAAAAATGCCAAGTATGGACGATATGGCTGTCACCATGTCTGCCGATGGGAAATCCTTAGAATTGACAGATAAGAAAGAGGCTAAAAAAAGAAATAAAAATTCCAAATTCAAAGGAATGGATGGCATTTTCATGGAAATTACTCCAGAAATGGGCGATAGTATCCGAATTGCTAGAGAAAAGGAAGCAGCGGAAAGGGATAGTTATTATGCTTACTTAAAAGAACAGTATGAAGAAAAGAAAAAAATCAAGACTTTAATTAAATCCAAAAAATTAGGATTCATTAATTGTGATAGATTTTTAAAATCTGAAAACACAACAGAAATCACTTATCAGGTAGAAACAATAAATGAAGGCATCAGTCCTGCTTCCGCTTTTTTAATTATTGAAAAATATAATGCTTGTATTGAATTAACGCAACAAAAGAAAGGCTTTTTCTATATTAATTTTAGAATGCCTATCAATGCAAAAAGCAAAATAATTATCACCGGAAAAGGTGATGAAAGTAATGAATTATATGTCCACCATAAATCTTTTAATATGAAAAAGAAAACGGAGGAAAAAGTTTTATTGGAAAAAAGTTCTTATTCGGAATTGGATAAGATATTGGAGTAGTGGATTAGATGCTTTTCATCCAAATCTCACTCGCAGTTCCTCCCCCTTAATCTCCCTCCAGAGAGGGAAATAAAAAACAAGGAAAATTATTCTTCCGTTTCGATTGCCGGTTCTGTTTCAGTTTCCGGAAAATAATTCTTTGTATTTTCTTCAATTACTTTTTTCAAACTATTTAAATTTTCGTCTTCTTGTGCTTTCATTGCACCTGTCATAAAAGAAATAATTGATTTCGCAAACATGCCATTCCCAACTGTAGTTGATTTTGATTTAATCGTAGTTTTTCCATCATTTTCTTTCAACAACATTTCATATTCCATATTCATGAAATCCATTGAAAATGTCATGGCAATAAGTTCGTTCGGTTTGATGTTAGTTATTGTTTCTTCCATTATCATTTCTTCATCTCCATCTTCAACATAAACGTTAGCAACGGCTCCTATTGTATTCGGAGTACCACTGACAAGTTCCGTTCTTTTAAACCCTTTTATCCATTCAGGCAATCTGGTCTCATCCGTCAAAACAGCCCATGCTTCGCCAACAGGTTTATTTACAACAACTTCACTTTCATAATGTACCGAAGGTGTTATAATTCCTTTTAGGATAAAAAGTAAAAAGAGTACGATAATAATACCAAGTAGATATTTCAAATATTTCATAGTGTGAATTTATTTATTGATAAAAATATTATTTCACTTGAACTACATTCATATAAAAAGCCAAATCTGATTTTTCAGGAATGCCCAAACCTTTGCTGCCTGCTGCACCATAAGCCTGGTCATAAGGAACGAATAAAGTAATTTCATCACCGATGTGTAATTCGGGAAGCATTTTATCCCATGCTTCGATGACACGTCCGGCACCTACCTTGATTTGATAAGGATGGGTATTTGTATAAGTATTATAGAATTGTTTTCCGTTTTCTTGTAGCTGTCCGATATAATGCACTAAAACAATGTCGCCATTTTTTATTTGCCGTCCATTTCCCTCTTCGTGAGAAATAAAATCAAATCCAGATTTCGATTTTTGAAGTTTTTTTAATTCTCCTTTTTTATATGCTGTTATATTCTTTTTTAATTGTGAAGATAATTTATTTCCTTGTTCTATTGTATTCTGTTTTTCTTTTTCAATATCATTTTTTGATTTTATACTAATCATTTTCAAATCAAAAAACATGGACTCCCCTTCCTTTTTATTGGCTAACATTTCCGGTAAGGAGTCCATCAGTATTTCCAAGGTCAGACTATCCCCTACCGACATGAGCATAAGTGCTTCCGTAATTGGAGAAATCCTATTCATCTTATCATCTTGTATATCTACTTCCGGTATTCTGAATAATTTGGGTTTGCCATCTTCATAGGAAGAGTGTCCTAGCCCATTAGCATTTCTTTGTCTGATATGGTATTCTATTATATCACCTTTATTGGGTGTACTTGTTGCATTTTTAATATGATGGATATACGGATGTCCTGTCCAAGTTTTGGAACGATTGTCGGAGCAGGAAAAAAATAGGATTCCTATTAAAATTGAAAAAATGATTTTTAATATTCTTTGCATAGAAAGAAGGATTAGGTAGATAATTAAATTTAGAAATTATTTAGACAATATGGATTCGTGGCATTTTTTTTCTGCCACGAATTTACACGAATTCCTCTAAATAGTTTCGTATTCGTGGGATTAGCTGATTAAACAGTTTGAATAATTTTCTAAATTTTAATCCATTTCCCCCTTGCTATTTCTCCATTCATTTCTATCATATATTGGTAAACACCAGGAGAAAGTACAGGCAATTGGACAAGGTTTTCCTTGCTTTCCAAAATAGTAAAAAACAATTCTTTGCCACTCATATCCAAGAGCCTGAAATTCATATTTTCATTTAATTCCGTATCTATCCGGATATTCAATTCCCCTCCTTTGGAAGGATTGGGAAATACGTTTACATTCAGTCCGCTGAATCGGGAAAGGACTATGACATTGGAGTAGGTAAATGAGCCATCGTAATCATATAACTTAACCCTATAATAAGTCTTAGGAAAAGGTTCTTCATCTGCATATCCATATTCACGGGGAGACAGGCTTTCCCCTGCTGCGGGAGTACTATTTATTTTTTCATAAGAAAAGCCATCCGCACTTCTTTCCAAAACACATACATCCGTATTTTTTTCTGTAATCGTTGTCCAAGTCAAGATATTGGCATTCTTATCCATTGTCCCCTTTAACTCCAATCCTTCGACTGGTAAAATAACACTATTAAGGAACATGATAGAATTGCAAATCAGTTCATTCCGAACAGTGGGATCATTGACGGTCTCTAGGGGAAATCCAAAATTAACGACTCCAAAACCTGCGGGATCATCATAAATCACAGCTGCTCCATCTCCTGTACCTCCGGAATAATCCAAAGCTACAACAGCACCGGCAGAAGCCGCTAGTCTATCTGGGAAGTTGACATCATAAATACTTGTCCCATCATCAAAATCACCTGAGCTGCCATCAAAAATCTCCCCCGTAGATCCTACGAAATCATATGTTCCGGCACCATCTCCAGCATATACTGATTTTAGATAATTGTTATAAAAAGGAAGTGCAGCATTCGCGGAAGCGGCACGACCTATATCCCAGCCTATTTCGGAACCTGAAACGATAATATCACCTCCACCATCTAAAAATGTCTGTACCTTTGTTTGCTCCGTAGCATCAAAAGTCCTATCCGTTGTCGATTCTTCCCCTAGAAACCAATCTACCAAATTATAATCCGTAAGATTGGCACTACCACTAATGACCGCCTCATTGGTTGCTCCGTCAAAAGAACCTCCACATGAAGATATGGACTGGGCATGCTCAACCATATATGTATATGAATTCATCCGTTCAAGAAAACCCCGTTTCAATACACCTAAAGAACCACCCTCGTCCAAATCCAACATTTGGGAACGTTGCAAGCGATCAAAACCATCTACTATAAGAATCGGGACTGCAAATCCGGAAGCAGGTGTTTTGGCTGCGACTACTGAAGTGGGGAATGATTCTCCTCCTATATTCGTTCCTGATACCCTGAAATAATATATGGTGTTGGGATTCAATCCTGTGAATGTATGTGTAGTGCCCACTACTTCCACCGCATCATTAAAGCCCTTTCCATGCGTACTCATATAAACTCGATAACCAGATGCAGCATCTCCTAGAGATGTCCCGGTAGGAGGTGCATTCCATGTTAATGTGATTTCGCCTGCCGCACTGTTTTTTGCTACAAGATGTGTGGGTGGCTCGGGCAATAAAGTCGTCGGAACAGATCCATCATAATGATTAAAGAAATCTACTATTCCGTGGTAAACACCCCTTGCTTCCACTTCCCTGAATGCAGGGGTGGTGATTGCTTCGGCATCATCTGCATTGTCATGGAAGCCCATTTCCAATAAGGTACCGGGCATCGTCGTCAATTGTCTTACTTCCCCAAAATTCGCACAATTCACTCCCCTATCATTCCATGTAGCATCCCAATTCGCATGGATGTCTTCCATTATTTCCTCTTGGAGATAATTCCTTAGATAGCCACTGGCTGTGCCTGCATCACAATTCGTAGGCGAACCTGAATCTCCATATACATTACTATTGTGGTAAATGTAAGATACTGTCCCTCTTGCAGTTCCCGTAGCGGCATTGGAATGCCAAGAGACATAAATGGAATTATATGTATTCGTTCCCGGATTGTTTTGTTCTGAGGCAGGACCTTTGGACAATTCCCATTCTGCATAATTGGGTCTAATCGTTACATCCGAGGTACAACCGCCATTGGGATAGCCCATGTAAGGAGCATATAACTGTGCCGCTTCTTCAAAACGGGCTTGCCCCGATGTTCCGATACCAGGGTCGTCACAATCTTCTATCGATCCCATTCCTCCTCCAAAACGGACGGCATCCGCAATTATGGCTTGACCCACATCTGAGGATGAATTGGAAATGGTGACATTAGAAGAAGTACCTGCATCAAAATAAAATTGTCCGATATAATTCCATGTTTGTCCGTGATATTCTTGGTTTACGCTGACTTCGGTTGTTCCTCCCGCATGAGTGATTTTATATTTAGTATCTACGCAACGGTTTGCCCCCTCTCTAAAATAAACGGATACCCAATACCAACCCGCTTCCGGTATGGTGGGTGTGAAAATCGCTGTCTCTGTTTCTGAGCCTGAGGAATTCGCATAACGGTAGCCACCTCCATTATATCCGGAAGATGCACTGCTTGACCAAGTTCCCGTTTCGGTATAGGATGGTGCTCCGGCGTCATTATCCACGATTACTTCATTGGTATTAAAATCCCTTTCCCGGACTAACCAGACATTGGCGCCGGCATTCCAAAGGTATTTCAGCAAATGATTGGCAACTATTTCCACTGAACCGAAATCTTCGACCATACTATTCGTGTTTCCTCTTTGGGTGCTATATGTACTGGCGCTTATAGAATGATAACCATGTCCCGGACTCAGCCAAATGGTCTTGCCTGACAAGGCTCCTGTAGGTTGGACTTGTCCAAAATGCAAACCACTTCCAAAGCGTTGGGCTTTTATGCTTTCTATATTTCCTTCAATATCGGGAAATGGATCATCATTCCTCGGTTTTTCATAAATGGCTGGAGGTGTATCATTCTCAATAATAAGTTGGAAAATATTTTGATATTCTTCATCTGTTCCTTCCTTTCTGTAAAGAATATTAAAATCGGAATAACCATTTTCATAGGAATAATTGCTCAATGGCATAATGAAATGCTCAAAATCGCTTTCATCAAAAAGAGCAATACTTTCTTCATCCAACTCTATATAAGCCATTACGGCACCGTTTTTTATCTTTATTTCATTAACATGAATATGTTCATATTTCGAAACGGAATGTCCGTGGGAATCATGATCTTGGTGTTCCAGTTTATGGCTGAGTTTTTCAATAAAATCGCTTTGTCCTATAAGGAACGAGGGAATTAGCAGGGTCAGGATCAGTAGTAGAAGTAGGTTCTTAAGCATGTTTTGAGTTCGTGTAGTAGTGATGAAATTATTTATTTCAGATAGGCTTCGGGGATATAAATAGAAAGGATACATGATATGTACCAAAGCAAATATAATAAATTAATACATCTTGGCTGTACAAATTGCTTGATTTCCTTAATCCCCTAAAAGAAGAATGGAGACTTTTATCTTGTTACCTTGCATCAGGCTTTAGACAAGCTCTAATTACGAATTGTTTTTTATCATTTTAGAAAGAAAGACCTTTCTATTCGATTTCAATCCAAAAATTCAGTTGGGTCTTACCTTCTACCACATGCTCTTTCCACAAGACTCCTCCATTATTCAAAATGGTTTTTGTAGAACCGACATTTTCTTTATTACAGGTAATCAATGCTTTTTCTATTCCTAATTTTTTCGCTTCCAGAAGGGTGAGTTCCAAAATTTTGGTGGCGTATCCTCTCCTCCGATACGAGGGTCTGATTCCATAACCGATATGACCGCCTTCTATGAGTAAGTTATCATTCAGATAATGTCTTAGGTTTGAGAAACCTACCATTTTTCCTTCTTCATTGATTAACCAAAATGAAGAATTATGAACGAAATTTTCTTCTTTTACTTTTTTGTAACTCAATATCTTTTCCACTAACTTCCCAAAATCACTATAATC
>JAHDHJ010000009.1:24708-36757 GCA_020631375.1 Saprospiraceae bacterium
GGAACCATTTCTTCTCCTGTTGCTTCCCAGTCTCGGATCATTTCCAAGTATTCTTTTTTGTAGTTGATATTGGGTTCGACCAGTTTCATTTTCAAGTAGATTTTTCTAATTCCAATTGACTTTTCACACCTTTCTTAAATCGTTCTATGCAAGCATTTAGGTTGCCGTAAAAATATCCACCAGAAGCATTTTTATGTCCTCCTCCCTTAAAATATTTGGTGGCAACCTGTTGAACGGAAAAATCGCCTTTGGAACGAAGTGACAATTTAATAATACTTGGTTGTTCCTTAATAAAGGCTGCAATATTTACCTTTTTTAATTTCAATAAGAAATTCACCACGCCTTCCGTATCTCCCCTTTGAATATCGAATTTCTCAAAATCATCTTTTGTCAACCAAATAATTCCAGTATTCAATTCCTCTACGATTTCCATTCGGTTGTACAAACAGTGTCCGAGCAATCTTAGTTCCTTTTCCCTCATACTATTGAAAATTTCTTCTTGTATGAAGTCATTATTCGCCCCTCTTTCCAATAGTGCGGCAGCTACCCGCATCGTGCTAGGGAAAATATTATATTTGAAAGAACCCGTATCTGTTATGATTCCCGTAAAGAGGCAATCCGCTATTTTTCCATCCACGAAATGGGATTGTCCAAGCATTTCTGCAAAAGTATAGATCAATTCGCAAGTAGAACTGGTATCTGTTCTGGACAATATGAAATCTGCAAAGCCTTCGGGATACATATGATGGTCAATCATGATTTTTTGTGCCTTGGCTTTTTCCACGGCTTCTTCCATCGGATCTATCCGATCCAAGGCATTGAAATCCAAGCAGAAAATCAGTTGTGCTTCAGCAATACATTTCATTGCGAATTCCTTTTCCAAATCGCAAATCGTTATCTTATCCGCATCTGGCATCCAAGCTACAAAAGCAGGATATTCCGAAGGGAAAATCACTCGTACTTTATGTCCTTGGTTTTTCAAAAACCAGTATAAACCCAACGATGAACCAATAGCATCCCCATCTGGATTCCTATGGGAAAGGATGACTATATCCTTTGGCATACTCAACAATTGCTTTAACTCTGCTATGTTTTCCATAAAGTATATCTTCAATTTCTTATAATCCACAAAAATAGCAATAATTAATGTAAGTAATAATCCAATGCTTTAAAAGCTGTCACATATCGAACTTTTACTGTATAAAGACTCCTTAAAACAAAATCCCCACTGCATAAATGCAGAGGGGATTTTAAAGTCTAGGAAAATATCATTTTATTCATACCCTTCATTATGAACATTTTTTACTGCCCTACCAGAAGGATCATTCATATTTTTGAATGCTTCATCCCATTCTAATGCTATCGGTGTGCTACAAGCTACCGACGGCACAGAAGGCACACAGGATGCTGCGGAGTCAGAAGGAAAATGCTCCTCGAAAATCGTACGATAATGGTATTCTTCCTTATTCAATGGAGGATTAACCGAGAATCTGAATTTCGACTTTGCCATCATTTCATCTGTTACTTCCTTCTCCACCACTTCTTTCAAAGTATCTATCCAGCTATATCCTACCCCGTCAGAAAATTGTTCTTTTTGTCTCCATGCCACACTGGCAGGCAAATAATCCTCGAATGCCTTACGGAGAATCCATTTTTCCATTCTATTTGTACACATTTTATCCTTTGGATTAAGTCGCATGGCTACATCCATGAATTCCTTATCCAAGAAAGGCACACGTCCTTCCACTCCCCAAGCGGCTAGAGATTTATTGGCACGATTACAATCATATAAATGCAATTTATCCAATTTCCTAACGGTTTCCTTATGGAATTCTTCAGCGGTTGGTGCTTTGTGGAAATATAGGTATCCTCCAAAAATCTCATCAGCTCCCTCTCCGGACAATACCATTTTCACGCCCATTGACTTGATGACCCTTGCCATTAGGTACATGGGTGTACTTGCTCGGATAGTTGTTACATCATAGGTTTCCAAATGATAAATGACATCCCTTATCGCATCCAATCCTTCTTGGATAGTAAATTTGATTTCATGATGGACTGTTCCGATAAAATCGGCAACATCCTTAGCGTGTTTCAAATCCGGTGAGCCTTCCAAGCCTACGGAAAATGAATGGAGTTGTGGCCACCAAGCATCTTTCAAGCCCTTGGATTCCACACGGCGGCTAGAGAATTTTTTCGCAATAGCGGAAACTACCGAAGAATCCAATCCTCCGGAAAGTAAAACGCCATAGGGAACATCCGACATTAATTGTCTCTCTACCGCATCTTCCAATGCTTGGCGCAATTCATTTATATCGGATTCATTGTCCTTTACATTTTCGTATTTTTCCCAATCCCTATTATACCAACGGGTCATTTCTCCATCCTTGGAAGAAAGATAATGTCCGGGTAAGAATACTTCAATTTTATTACAAACCCCTTCTAAGGATTTCAACTCGGATGCCACATAATAATTCCCTTCCTTATCCCAACCTTGGTACAATGGAATAATTCCCATATGATCCCTTCCGATGAGGTAACAATCATTTTTTTTGTCATACAATGCAAATGCAAAAATACCATTCAATTCCTCTATGAAATCCATTCCTTTTTCTTGGTACAATGCCAATATGACTTCGCAATCCGATTGGGTTTGGAATTCATATTTATCTGCTAATTCCTTTCGGATTTTTTGGTGGTTATAAATTTCACCATTGACGGCCAAGACAAGATTCCCATCTTTACTGTACAGGGGTTGTCCTCCTGATTGGGGATCTACTATGGATAATCTCTCATGAGCCAAAATGGTATTTTCCCCACAATAAATTCCAGACCAATCCGGTCCGCGATGTCTTACTTTCTTGGACATTTCCAAGACTTGTTGTCTTAATTCTTCGCTATTGTTCTGAATGTCGAACACTGCTACGATTCCACACATGTTATCAAAATATTTATTTATTGCCGATTGCGGTTTTCCGCAATTTTAGATTTTGAATTTTTATATAAAAAAATTATTTCTTCAAGTATTTTCCAAAACCGGGAGTCTGTTGGGTTTGCAATTCCCCCTTATCGTCCACAAAAACAAAAAAGCCTTCCAAAGTATTATCTTTTCCAATCCATTCATTTGCCTTTTCCAAACCGCCTACCATGCAAGCTGTTGCGTAAGCATCAGCGGACATACAATCGGGAGCAATAATAGTAGCACTCAGCAGATTTGACCTTTCGGGAAAACCTGTTTTGGGATTAATCGTATGTGAATATTTCTTTCCATCTATTTCATAAAAATTACGATAATTCCCTGAAGTTGCCATTGCTTTTCCGGATAGTTGGACATATGCAATGAAATCGTTTATTTTTGCATTTTCATCGGGAGTGTTAATACCGATTACCCATTCCCATTCTTTACCATTCGGGCTATAACCTTTTGTTACTACTTCACCTCCTATTTCTACTAGATAATCCTCGAATCCTTTGGATTCCAATAATTCGGCAGCTTTATCCACTGCATAGCCCTTGGCTAATGCACTGAAATCCAATTGGGTCAATTTATTTTTTTTATAAATTTGTTTCTTTCCTGTTTTGGATTCCTTCATCATACTTATTTTATCCATTCCCACATATTCTAGGATTTTTTTTATTTCTGCTTCATCCACTTTATTTATGGGTTTTGTATCCTTATATCCGAAACCCCAATAATTGACTATTGGCATCACTGTGGGATCAAAAAGTCCTTCAGTTTTAGAATTTACTTCCTTAGCTTTTAGATAATTCGTAATAAAATGAGCAACACTTTCTGAATTTGTTCCTAAATCTATCCGTTCAACCTTAGAGCTGTTGATTCTTGAAATCAAGGATTCTTTTTCATAGGTAGAGACAGATTGGTTAATCTTAAAAAATAATGAATCCAATTCCGCATTGATTCCTTTGGGGTTTCCTCCGTTATATTTTACGGAATAAGTCGTCCCCATTGTTTTCCCTCCTATCAGGGTATAATCGGTAGAAGTTTCCGGTATTTCGACAACAGGTTTTTCTTCGGGTTTAGTATTGCATGAAAATGCCAGACTAATAATACATATATACAATAAATTCCTCATGCTCCGTAAATTTTGTGCGAAGATAAGAAAGTTTATACTAAAGCCTATTGTATTATTACAAGCCTTTCACCGGATAGCCATTGTTTAAGAAAAGCATGGTTCATGGATAACTCTCCCAAAATATAATCATTAGAAGAATCCAAGGCTAAGGAGGTTTCCACCTTTTCCTTACAGACTGCAATGGGGTATTTATAATTTGAATGGACAAAATAATTATTTCCTTTTTCTCTCAGAATATATCCGACATGAAACGACAAACCAATAACGTACAATCCGTCCGGTTTTTGTTCGTTGAGATAATTAATGAGTTTTTCCTTGGAAGTCGTCCTGAAAAAATCCTTTCCTTTACAAACGGATTTCATGATATTCGTTGCTCCCTGTTGGGCGAGTTTATAACGATTTACATTCAGTCCTAGATGTTTTAAAGGTGTTGAAATAAAATAGCCGCAGGCTATCTCCCCTTCTCTCGGGTCATTTGTATGTCCATTGAATTCCCAAGTGGTTCCATACCAATATTGGAAAATAGAATCCCTCATTATCTCCAAGAAATAATTACTGACAGAATCCATGCTGATTGTGTTGTTTTGAACTCCAGTTAGCAATTGTTTTTTATCGTTTTTAATTCTTGTTAATAAATTTTCATAGGCATTTTGGTAGTGGCTAGTATCCTTGATTCCTGAAATTTTGTTGAGGACATTTTGAGGTTTAGATTTTTCAGGTTTATGTTTATTTTTTTCTATTTTTCCAAGATTAGTATTTTCAATAGCAGGCGGATTTTTCACGCAGGCTGTTATTGTGAAGAATAAAATGAATGCAATTATTGTTTTCTGAATCATGGGCATTTACTCTTAGCAAATTGTTTTTATTCATAACGCAATTTTCCCATTTAGGAACATAAAAAAAACCGACTTGGAATAAATTCCAAGTCGGTTCCTAATATCTTTAGAAAGAATTCTACAAATACTTGGTGGAATTTCTTTCCATAAGGACATCTTTTAATTCCTTAAGTATGGCATATTGGTGGGGAATAACTTTCCTCACGGCTTCTTTCATGGCAATAAAATTCCCCTCTTCTTCTCTGATTAGTAAGAATTTTTTCATTTTTTCTTCCATTTTTGCCTCAAGGGCAATAGCAGTTTCCCTCAAACCTCCCTTGTTCGGAGTTTCTTCTCCGTCCAATTCTATAACATCTTCATTGTCTGTTGCAGGAATTCCTGTTCCAATTTCAAAATCATCGGAAGTATTAAAGTCTGTCTTTGGCAATTCCACATTGTCACCATCTCCAACCATGAAAACTTCCAAGTCCTCATTTTCATTGTAGCGGTATATCAACATTCCCATTTTCTTGTCAACCATAATAAATTCAATTTAATGATCCATTCCACTTTGTAACGCAAAGTTACATAGAATTGATACACAAATTAGCCTCTTTTTTTAGTTTTTCATAATTTAACAATAGTTATACGCTATTTATTAGGAAAAGTGGCAAATAATTGGCTTTAATTATCAAGAAAGCAAATGATAATCTTCCCCGAATAATTTTGGTCTCAAAGCCAAATACACAACATAGCCAATGAATATCAACCAAAATTCAAGTGCATACAAACGCCGTATGATAACGATATTCGGGTCTATGGAAGATGCATCCCCCCATAATGCCATTCCTCCATTGGGATTTTTGAAAACAAAAAACAACAAGTATGCTGCATAAAGAAAACCGCTGACAAAAAAGAATTGTAAGGTGATGTCTAGTATTTTTTTCATTGGACTTCCTTGAAAAATTAAAGGGGATGTGAATCCTTAGCAGATTCACATCCCCTTATTACAAAATAAATTTCTTTAACTCCATAGGTTCTTGTCTATGGTCATTTCGGAAAGGATAGAAAAGGTGTCACCTTTGTCGGACATTCCGATTTCCCATAATTCATCCGGTTCGTCTTCAAAAAGATAAGCAGATTGCATATCGGAAAGCACCCATGAGCCGAGTTCCATTTCAGCTTCCAATTGTCCGGTCTCCCAACCCGAATACCCTACAAAAAAACGGATATTCTCTGCTTGGATTTTACCGGCCAGAATTTGGAATTGGAGTTCCTCAAAATCTCCTCCCCACCATACACCGTCAGAAACTTCCACGCTTCCTTCCAGTGATGTTCCGATGTTATGGATATAATGTATGGTATCAGTCGCCACAGGACCACCGAAATATACATTACAATCCAAGGTTGGGAAATCCATGATTAAATCATTGAGTGGAATATCCAATTCCTTGTTGAGGACAAAACCTAGCGACCCTTCATCAGAATGGTCACATAGCAATACCATCGACCGTTTAAAATTCCCATCTAGCATAAACGGTTCCGCTAGAAGAATGCTACCTATAGCAATTTTGTTTTTACGCTTCTCCATAGTGATAAATGTTTTGGGCATGTTTTATGTTGAAACTAATTTAGTGGAAATTATTTTAGAAATCAAAATTAATTCTAATTAAAGTATTCTTAAATATACCAACGTTTTCTCAAAGGTGATTGCTGTCCCCCTTAAACACTGTCATATTATATTTTTTATTATTCAAAAACAATACCAATAAAAAGTTATTCACTAATAGGTAATTACATATTTAGAAATAAAATATCATATGAAAAATTCGCAATATGTTTAATTTTACTCCGGCACATCCTAAAGAAATTTCAGAGAAAAACCAAACACATTGGATTAACAATAATAATGCGTGGATATAGAGAAAGGAACATGATATTCGTTGAATTTATATGAAAAAATTCAACGAATATCATCAAGTCTATTTAAGAGTATGTTTAAATTATAATGCTTCGGATGGGAATTTCCGATCAACTCTTTTAATGAAGCCTCGGATCACTTTTCCAGAACCACCAACTTCGACGAATTGCTCCGTTCCATCTGCAATCATGTTCAACATCGTTTGGGTCCATCTTACCGGTGCGGTTAATTGGTCGATGAGATTTTGCTTGATAATTGTAGGATTTGTTTCGGCTTTTGCAGAAACATTTTGGTAAACTGGACATATAGGTGTACTGAAAGTCGTGCTTTCTATCGCTGCCCTTAATTCGTCTTCGGCAGGCTTCATCAATGGAGAATGAAATGCTCCCCTTACTGCCAAAACCAATGCTCTTTTAGCTCCGGCCTCCTTGAGTTGTTCTACTGCCTTATTGATTCCGGAAATAGAACCGGAAATAACCAGTTGCCCGGGACAATTATAGTTCGCAGGAACGACGACATCATCTATTCCCACACAGATTTTTTCTATAACATCATCCTCCAAACCGACAATGGCAGCCATAGTACTGTCTTCGATTTCGCATGCTTTCTGCATGGCTTCCGCTCTTTGTTGGACAAGTTTTAATCCATCCTCAAATGTCAGTGCCTTATTCGCTACCAAAGCGGATAATTCTCCAAGCGAATGTCCCGCTACGGCAAAGGGTTCAAAATTCTCTTCTGCCATTAATACCTTGATTACCGAATGAAGAAAAACAGCCGGTTGTGTAATTCGGGTTTCCTTGAGTTCCTCTTCCGTTCCATCAAACATGATGTCCGTTATATTATAAGCAAGGATTTCATTGGCTTTATCAAAATATTCCTTAGCTATGCCAGAGGATTCATACATGTCTTTTCCCATTCCTGGGAATTGGGCACCTTGCCCGGGGAAAACATATGTCTTTTTCATTGAATTTTTGTTTTGAATTAAAAACTTGGGCTTGTCCTAATTTCTTATTATGGATAAAAAGGGAATTATTCCCCATAATATTCAGCGAAGATATTTTCTGTTTCATAGAGCTTGACACAATGCAATTCCCCTCCTTGTTCTTTTATCGTAGCTTCCAATTCTTTCCAAATCAGGACTACAAGATTTTCTGTGGTGGGTTGCATGCCCTTAGGAATGAAATCCACATCGAGGTTCATATTGGAATGATCCAATTTTTCTATGATCCGTTCCTTTATGATGGTACTTAGTTCCTTGACATTCATGATGAAGCCAGTAATAGGATCGGGTGTTCCTTTCACAGTTATGAATAAATCATAATTGTGTCCATGCCAATTCTTATTGCAACATTTTCCAAAAACCTCCCGGTTTTTCTCTTCAGTCCAATCTTCTACCCATAATTTATGAGCAGCATTGAATCTTTCCCGCCTTGTTAGATAAACTTTCATCTAATATTACTGTGTCTTTTTCAAAAGGAATGCAAAAATACGAATAATATCATTCTTTCGCTTCAAATCCCTCTAATATTCATTTGAGTTCAATAGACATTATTACGAATTATTTTTTGAATACTTTCACATTAGCCTAGAAAATTGATTGTTTATCAAAGGAATTGCTTCATTCATCTTATTAATTCTGTAATAAAGTTAAGAATTGTTTTATTTGCCTGATTAAGGCAAAAGAAGTTAAATTTATAATAGATTTCTAAGTACAGGACAAAATTTAAAGCTACCGCCTTGTCAGGTTTGTCCACCTACAAACCCTGCAAAATGGAGCATGTGCGCGAGGTGAACAAATACCACGCACGGCAAGGAACTTAGTTTTTGTCCTGTATTTATAATAGATTTATCCTAATGGAAGAATGCAAGTAGATAGCCAAGAAAATAAAACTTTCGGAAACCAAATATATGAATGGCTAACAAGCAGGTTTGTTTACCACGCTGTTTTCTGGATTCTATTCGGAGGAGGATTATTATATATTGATTTTAATCAAAATATAGTAGATTCTACCTTACATACCCTTTCTACCCAATTAATCAATCTCATTTTCTTTGCGATTATCATTTATTTTAATCTGCTTTATTTAGTCCCTAATTATTTCAAATGGAATAAGTTGAGCCATTATCTCATGTTATTGGTTTTGTTTGTCATTATCATAACACCTATCAAGATGATGGTTTTGTATCTAAAACTCCATGACTTCCCTGTTCGCCAAGCCATACTCATTGAGGACAAATGGAATGTTTTTTATATGAATTTGATTGTGGCGGGTTTTTCCACCATTTTCAAAATCATTTCTGATTGGGCTAGGCACCAAAGGGAAAAAAATGAATTGGGAACAAGGGCAATGCAATCCGAATTGAATTTTCTGCGAACCCAAATCAATCCTCATTTTTTGTTCAATACATTGAATAATCTTTATGCACTGACTTTGAAAAAGTCGGATAAGGCACCGGAAATCGTGATTAAGCTTTCGGAAATGATGAGATATATGTTGTACGAATGTAATGAAAAGGAAGTACCATTGGTAAAGGAAGTGAATTATATCCGGAATTATCTGGAATTGGAAAAAATCAGGCAAATCAAGCAGATTGATATCCAACTCAAGGTAAACGGCATGGTGATGAATCAGAGAATCGCTCCCTTGATGTTTATTCCATTTATAGAAAATTCATTCAAACATGGTTTAGGCAACCATACGTCTGAGGGTTTCATCCATATTCTTTTGGATGTGAAAAGCGATAGCGTCCATCTGAATGTCAGCAATAGCAAACCTCCTACCCTACCCGTTCGAGAAGTGAAGCGCAGCGGTGGAATCGGATTGGTGAATGTAAGGAGAAGATTGGATCTTATTTATCCCAAACATCATAAATTGGTGGTCAGTGATAATCCCAATACTTATGAAGTGGATTTGACGATTGATTTGGGGGACTAAATAAGGGACTAGGAAAATAATAACCCACCAAAAAATAACCTCGTCATTTTTTGGTAGTTTATTAATTGCTTAGTCCCTAAATATTTAGATGTAGGTCCTTTGGATAAAGAGATAAAATAGGACTCAATCACAGGTCAAAAATTCATTTTATATGAAAAGGAACAGAATACTCTATTTAGTTCTATTAATAGTTGTAATTGTCATCGGTTTATCTACTAGAAAACTGCCACATCTTTTTCCGGATTTCATTGCTGAATATGGTGGTGATACTTTATGGTCATTAATGTTCTTTATAATTTTCGGAATTATTTTCCAAAGGAAACCTAGCTTATGGGTTGCCGGACTTACATTAGCATTTGCCTTTCTTATAGAATTCAGCCAACTGTACCAAGCAGATTGGATTAAAGATCTTCGGGCAACCTTCATAGGCTCCATGCTTTTGGGACATGGTTTTTTGTTGAGTGATTTTATTTGTTATTCCATAGGTGCTATTGTTGGATTTTTGGCAGAAATATTTTTTTACCCAAAAGTAAAAGTATAATTTAATGGGATGAAAAAAATCATCATTCTGTTTCTCTCTATTAATTTATTTTTTCCTGTTTTTTCACAGACTACGGAATCAGGGGATATTTTCACTAAAGTGAGTAATATTATTTCTTCCATGCCCGGAGACGGAACGGATGAATATTCCGCCCCATCTGCCGCGGAATTAACGATTTTCCAAAATATCATCGCGGATTTTATTGCCGGAAATTATGCCGATGCAGATACCAAAGCTGCAACAGTGGGTTATGATGTGATAGAGTTTACTGAAACGACAATCGTACCCAATCCCATTTATTATGTATTGGAAAAAACTGCCGCTTCTACTAATCATTGGGGAACGTACATTTTCAATCCGTCACCTTGTAGAGCCGGATTAACATTACAATCCCCACACTCAAAAAAAGATTTTAATACAGGAAAGGAAAGCATACATATTTTCAGAAAATTAGAAGCGGAATTCTTTTTTTTAAACGGTACGAGCAGATGCAATGATAGCTCTTATTCTTCATGTTCCGGAACAACTTCCATATGCGGGAGTTCAGAATCTTATCGCATTTCGGATTTGGCACATGTCACGGATGCAGTTTTCCATTCTCTTACGAAATATATTTTTGACAATGTGGCAAATAGCCATTTCGTGCAATTACACGGCTTTACCAAACAGGCTTCCGACCCATATGTTATCATGAGCAATGGCACCGATATTGCTCCAACTGGAACAGATCATTTACCTAATTTAAAAACGCATTTATTTAATGCTGACAATACACTAACTTTTAAAATCGCACATATTGATTCTTGGACAAGATTAATCGGCACTACGAATACACAAGGTCGATATATTAATAGCAGCACGAATGATTGTTCTACCAATGCGACTGCCGCTTCGGGTCGTTT
Organism: Saprospiraceae bacterium; assembly: GCA_020631375.1. Lineage (GTDB taxonomy): Bacteria > Bacteroidota > Bacteroidia > Chitinophagales > Saprospiraceae > JAHDCE01. The sequence continues at coordinate 35,918 of JAHDHJ010000009.1, forward strand.
CCTGCACTTGGAACAAGAAAAAACTAAATTGAGGGACGATATTACAGGTTGGGATAAAATGGCATTTGGATTAGCACAGACTTTTCCCGGTTCTGGATGTACTTTTTTGCCTGTGGAATTTATTGGATTTAATTTATTAAAAAATAAAAATCATATTTTAATCGAATGGGAAACTGCATCGGAAGACAATCTGGATTATTTCGAAATAGAACATTCCAATGATGGCATTTTATTTAATTCCATTTATTCCACCAATGCCAAAAACACCCCCTACCATTATTCTTTTGAAGATAGAAACCCTTTGATTGGAAAAAACTATTATAGAATTAAATCAATCGACAAAGATGGTTCTTATGCCTATTCCAAAATAAAATCTATAGACTGGAAAAACAATACTGCAATTTCTATTTTCCCAACTCCGACTAGAGATAAATTGTTTTTTGAATCCGATATGGAAATAGATGAAATCTTAATTTTTGATTTAATGCAAAATAATGTTTTAAATCAAAAAGCAAATATTCAAAATGAATTAAATATAAAATCGTTATTTCCCGGAGTTTACATTATTTCTTTTCTTTCAAGAAACAAAACATATAATTACCGCATCATTAAAATATAATCATGAAACCCAAAAAATTATTTTATTTATTTTTTATCATTTTATTTATTTCTTGCCAAAAAGAATTTGACCCGGAAGGTATTTGGCAGCATAGCAAAGATTCTAATCATCAATTAGTCGTACAAAAAAACAATATCGGAATTGTCCTACGGGAAAAAGGCGATGGCATTTGGTCAAATTATATCAGGACAAGTAAAAATAATTATTATGGAAATGGATTC
>JAHDHJ010000235.1:0-1419 GCA_020631375.1 Saprospiraceae bacterium
ATATTACGGACTCCAACATTTCATCCAATGTAGAACAACGGATTCTTTCCAAAAATGAATGTTCATTCATTTTCAACAATAGGGAATAAAAACTATAAGGCTGTTCTTTTTTATTCTTGTTGAGATATTTGAAAAAGAATTCCCAAAATCCGGGAGACTCCGGAACCTTGCCTTTTGATTGTTCAATAAATTGGCAAACAGAGCTATAAATCGGACAATTCGGAATGATTCCGATTTCCAAAAAATGTGCCGCCATTTGGTTCATCCTATGGCATCTTTTCTCCAAGACCAATTCCTTAAAAAACTTAAATCCATTCTTCCCCAAAGGAGGAAGACGTTCATCCCCTAAGAATAATCCCAAGGAATGACAAAACAATTTCATCTCTTGCCCCTTATTTAATTTTAGGGCTTCCACTGATTCTATTAAATCAAAATGATTTTTTGCCAAATCAATATCCAAAGGGACACCATCGGCAAATTGTTCCAGAAGCTGTAGTTCTTCAGCTTTGTTTGCAGGAAACAAATCAGTGGCTAGAGACAAACTGTCCAAAACAGTTGTTTCCATTTTTCACTATTTTAATGACCTAGAAAAAAATTCCTAAATCATTGACCAAACTTAATTAATGTACACCTTTCAACAAAAACAGTAAGACTGTTTGAACAGGTGATTTTCAGATAGGTGACTCCATCTAGGAGGTGAATTTGGATAATATGTCTTTCTTCTTAGAAGCATAATGAATATATAAGGAATCCTGATACCAAATAGTTCCATGCACTTGAAAAAAACCTTTGGAATCCATTTGTTTTTCGGGAGTAAACAAATGGATTTTTCTTATAAATCATAAGGAAAAAAGGCATCTGCCAAATGGCTGATCTCAGGTTTTCCTTCTTTGAGTACAATCCCCATGATATCAAAACGGATTTCCCAATCGTGTTGAATTTCTTCGGCATAAACTTGGGCGGCGTCTGCCATGAGTTTTTCTTTTTGTGGGGAAACAAATTCTTCGGGTTTTCCGAAATAATCTGAGGAACGGGTTTTCACTTCTACAAAAATGAGGATGTCTTCTCTTTCATCTTTGGCGATAATATCTATTTCCGCCCGCTTGAAACGCCAATTCGTTTCAAGGATCAAATAACCTTTATCCAAAAGGAATGCCGCAGCTAATTCTTCTCCTAATTTACCGGTTTCGTTGTGTTTAGCCATTGGGAATAAAATAATTTGGGTAGATGGATATTATTCCGCCTACCCAAATATTTTTCAATTATGCTTCTGAGTTTTTTACTAAAATCCTAGGCATTTTTCTTTTTAAAACCATAAGGGCAATGTCTGCAAGCACTTTCACAGCAATATCCCCTTTCTTTCAGATATTTTTCTGTAAAAACATATAACCCTTTTTCGATATAATAATCTTCGCCTTG
>JAHDHJ010000235.1:1429-6623 GCA_020631375.1 Saprospiraceae bacterium
AGTTTTTTGTTCATTGGGTTTGACTAAGATACTGCCTTAGCGAATTGTCTTTTCATAAAGAATTCATAGGAACCGAAAAGCAAGCCGCTGAATAATAAATCTCCCATTAAGGTGTTTGGAAAAAATGGGATTCCTGCCGCAAAGCAAGCTCCCAATCCTGCCAAATTCATTGGATACATCGTACCTGATGCCCAAACGCCAAAATTGGTCAAAATGAAAAATATAGTGGATGCCAATATACTTGTCCCAACTACTGTTTGTAAATTTACCTTTTTCAATAAGCCCATTCCAAGCAAAACTATTGCGGCGAAAGCCATATATATCCATATGCTACCCGTTGTAAACCATACGAAATGATCATAATATTGGGCATAGAAAATGTTATTCAATACCAAATCACTCATCCATAATGCAGCGAAAGGAACTATAAATGCCAAATATTTCTTACTAAAATAGGCACCTCCGAACAAACCCATTGCTCCCAATGCTGTAAAATTAGGCGGGTGTGGCATAAAGCGGGTTGCAGCTGCGATAAGAATCATGGCAACTATTATGATGATATTTTGTTTCTTATTATTTTCCATAATATAAATGGTCTGATTTAAAGACTTCATTAAATTTTTCACAAAATACGCTATTTTACCCGAATGATGAACAAATTTAAGGCATGAAAAATAAGAATCTCATATTTTTAATCGGTTTTATGGGTAGTGGAAAATCTACTTTGGGGCGGGCATTGGCTGAAAGCCTTGCTTATGACTTCCTTGATACTGATGATTTTATAGCACAAAAAGAGGGCAGATCCATTTCTAATATCTTTAGAATCGAGGGTGAGGAATATTTTAGGGAACAAGAAAAAAAGGCTTTGCTCAAATTACTCAAACGAAAAAAAACCGTTGTGGCAACGGGTGGCGGACTGCCTTGTTTTCTTGAAAATATGCTAATGATTAAGGAAAACGGACTTTCCTTTTTCTTGGAAATGGAAGCGGAATATTTATTGGAACGACTTAAGAACGAAAAGGAACACAGACCTCTTTTGGATGAAAAGGATGATGAAATCCTATTGCTTTGGATGAAGAAAAAAATCAAGGAAAGGGAAGAATTTTATCAACAGGCAGATTTTATTTTAGATGGAGGAAAGGATATTGAGGAACTGGTTTCCGAAATTAATTCCAAAATCATTTCTTCTTAGAAGGAATGATTTTGCTTAATCCATTTATTGTAATGGTATCTTTATTTCGTTCGATTTCGTATTCCCTTTTCCCTCTCAATATTTTAGGTGTTCCATAAAAATAAATACTTATTTCATAATTCTCGGGATTCTCCAAATATACCTTTTCCGAAAGGTATCCCAAATATTTAAAATTCAATTCAATAGGAAAATCCATTTCTTTAAATTGAAGATTTTCTTTTCCATCAAAATCTGTAATTATCCCGTTTAAGACCCCCTCGGAAGGTCTGACAAAAGAGACATGAACAAAGGGCAACCCTAGAGAATCGTTTGCATCATAAAAATTAAAATCGATATTAAATAATTCTGATGGGCTATCTTTTCTTATTTTTTCAACATTAATATTCCTTACTGTTTCCTCTCCATAATCCAATATGATTTTATTCTTTTTTATTTCATAAGTACCCTTTCCTATCGAATCTGATGGCATAGTCGCAGCAGGCATATACGGCATGGAGGTATTAGAATATTCATTTTATTTATAATAAAAAGTACTATCCGGATTCAACACCAATATTCCATAATAATTACCAAGTAGATTCTTTTGGTAACTTCCATAATAATTCGTTTTGGAACAAGACAAATTAAACAACACAATAAATAACACCCAATATTTATAATTATTTTTCACTACGCAACATTTTTATTCACTCCTGTATCTTAAGGTTGACATATTTTAATATAAACTAGAATAAAGGTAAGATCGTTGCATGGCTTTGATTTTATCTTTATTCAAAAAAAACGACATGAGTACATTCATCGAAAAATTCACCACTGGAAATTACAGCGAAAAGTCATTTTATTATTTTATGGTTTCTGTTATTTTATTTTTATCCGGTATTTTTTTCCTTTCAATGAAAGGAAATGGCACACTCGTTGAAGAAGTACAATTTTTTCTTTTTATTTCTATGGGATTTTCGGGAATAATGGGATTCAGGAATACCGTTATGAATATTTATGAAAATGAAAAAAATACGAATTTTAAAATCATTTCAAATATAGGAAATTTGCTAACACTTTTATTTGTTTATTACCTCATGTATAGAATAAATCATCCTGAAAATTATCTTTTGTATTTAATATAAAAGACAATTTAAAATTATTCGAACAATTCTATATACAGATCATCCACCATCATTTTAGCCTTAGAGCTTTCATTCCAAAACAAAATATCCATTTCATCTATATTTTTATCAGGTATATTTACATCAATATAAATATCTCCTTTATAACCTACATTCTGCAATCTTGAAATCCGAATCATTTTACTTTTTATTACGTTACCATCACTTTTTAAACGAACAATAAGTTGGGGCATTTTCCAGACGTCCCACTCATGTTTCGACAATTTAAAAATAGCTCCGACCCTAATCCATTTCCCAGCCAAATTATTTATTTTTTTATAAAAAGCAGTTCTTTCCCAATCTTTAATTTTAGGTACGCAATAAGAATTATTTCCTTTTATTATTGGCATTCCAGCACAAGAAGCAATAATAGTATCGCTCTCAAAGTCATTAAAATAAATTCTATCTACATTTTTCCTCTCCTTTCTAAATTCTTCGCTAGTGTCTAATAATTTCAAATCCAAAGGATCTCTCTCCCATCTTCCTACTATTTTCCAAAAATATTCTTTGGTCATATTTTCAGGATCCAACATCCCTCCTTTTTGGGCTTGGTGGTACAACCAAATATTATAATAAATAAAAAGAAAGGATATTAATGTAAAAACATAAGTCCTTTTATTTTCTTTCATCAGCCAAGTAATAAAATAAGCCAGAGGAAGAATCAGAACTGCATAGGATTGTACCAATGCCCTTTGTCCGGCACTACCACCATACCACCAACATTTCCAAGCAAAAGTATAGTAGAGGACTATAGGGAAATACATGAATAAAAACAAACCCAAAGGCTTTCTTTTATAAAATGCCATCCCCATTCCTAGCAAAGAAAAAAACATGATGGGTGTATAAACCAACCAACCTTTTTTAAAGCTAATCAAGCCTTGTTTTATATGTGGATGGAACCAGTCAAAACCTTGATCATCTTCATAGCTAAAAACAATCCAATTTCCACTCACATATTTCCAATACATTAATTGCAAACTTCCAATAAGTCCACATAATAAAATGGCTAGAATTAACTTTGATTTTTGTGTGGCAAGAAAAGCAAATCTTTCTTTTATTCTTAAAGAAAAATCCTTGAATATTTTATGTTCTCCATTCAATTTTTTCATTCCCCAAAATAGAGGAATAAATGCTAATAATATTTCAGTAGGTCGAGTCAGTGCTGCCAAACCAATAATTCCTCCTATTAATAATGCTTTAGAATAAGATGGTTTTTTATAAAATTTTATTGTCGTCCAAATCAATATAGATGTTAGTGTAAATAAATAATTATGAGACATGCAACTACTCGAAGTTACATAATTCAAATAATTCGTTCCTAATGTCAATATAATTAAAGTAGCTGCTGTTACATTCTGATCAAAATATTCTAACAGGTTTTTCCTAGCAAAATACAAACCGATAAATGCGACAAAAATACTACCAAAATAAACTGCTGCTTGATAAGGTAAAGTATATCCGTCTTTTTCATAGCCCAAAGGACCCGCCAAACTATGTGCAATAAAAAAAAACGGAGAGTACATCACCGCTTGCCCCATAGAATATTTGGCAACTTCATTTCCATTTTCTATCGTTCTGGTTTCATAAGCGTGAGACGAATTACGATATTTATTATGAATGTCGTTTTTAAAAGCTACTTTTTTAATATCTTGATAGATAAATATTGCAGGTAAATAAATATAATAACCCGACACATCCCAGCTTATTGGGGCATGGGATTTTTCTTCATTCCATTTGGGATAAATAAAAGTTGTTAAAATAATTGCAGCAAAACAAAACAAAAGCGCGACCTTACTTAAATCTATATTTTTCATCAAAGGTTTTTGGTTTTGAAGCATGGGAGGAAATAATTATTCATTATTTCATTATTAATTAAAAATTCATCCCTTGATTTTTTTGAGCATTTTAAACATAGTGGAATTATATTTCCAAACTTTGGAATATGGTTTTTGTATGGCTCCGCAATCCCTCCTTACTTTCTCTACTTGGGGAAGCATCGACCCCTGAAAATCGAATGATTTTAATTTTTCTTCCTTACTCGCATATTCTATTGCTTTCCAAATCAGATAAATTCCCGCACCACTTTTTCTCAAATCCGGATTTTCTCCCGCCAAATGCAAATATGCCGTTTCATCCCCGAAAGTCAAATATAAAACAGAATGGATTTGACCCTCCTTATCCTGTGCAAAAAAGATTTTATTCTTGCTTTCCATATATAAACGATTATCGAACTGTTCCAATAAAGCATAATCGTAAATCATCTCTATTCCCTGACGATCAAAAGTCATCTTGGCCGTAGCATAAAATTCCTCCAATGTCCGGTTCGTTACCACTTCTATTATTTCTTCCGCTTTGCGGATTTTATTTCTATAACTGGAAGAAAAACCGTCCCATACTTTTTTCAAATCTGTGATATCTTCGATGACATAAGTATATTGTGTCGTTTGTTCGAATCCATCCCATTTGAATGGCAACCAATTGGAAACGGAATAATGGAAATTTTGCTCAAAGCCATCAAAATCCGGTAGTTTGGCAATGAGTTCTTTCATTAGTTTCATTTCCTGTCCCAGATTCCTAAAATCGGATCTGATAAAAGGTCCCATCGTTTGGGTAAAGAAATGTTGGGTAATATAAGTGAAGAAGCCTTTCTTCTTCTTTAGGTAAGGTAATGAAGCCACTATTTCATTATTCCTTTCCACTGTCACGACTTCCCACTCGTCCATATATACCGCATCCAAGTACCAACCTTTGGAAAAAATGGGCATGTCCAGTTGGCTTCTAGCGAAGTCCCTATACTTTTGATGTCTTTGATTTTGAAATATCACGGGGCAAATATAAT
>JAHDHJ010000236.1 GCA_020631375.1 Saprospiraceae bacterium
AAAGATTTAATAAAAAAATAATCTTAGGATTTATGCTCTTAATATTCTTCTTTATTGCTTTAGGGTCGGGTATGTATTATGTAGAAGAATTTCTTTATACTAAAATTAATACAGAAAAAGAAGAAGAGATTTGGGCGGCGGATTCAGAAAAAAAATATAAGAAATATGAAAATCTTGTTCAGCCTAAAATCCACGCAATAAAAGTAAATATGGATATTTTTCCAAATCAGAATAATTTTATTGCCAATGGAGAATATATTATTGTAAATAGATCCGAAAAACCTATCGACACTTTATTAGTGAATTATAGCTATAATGAAATTACTGATTTCTCATTTGATAGAAAAACAAAATTGATTACTAAAGACACCATTATAAGATTTGATGTGCATGAATTGGAAAACCCTTTAGCACCTGGTGATAGCATGAAAATGAATTTTAAAGTTTGGAATGAACCGAATACTTTATTTTGGAAAAACTCTAAAGTTCTGGATAATGGAACTTATATCAGTGGACGTATATTTCCGAATTTCGGCTATAGGAAAATAGAGTTGGAAAATGATAAAAAGAGAGCTGCATTTGGATTAGGAAAATATAAAGGACATAGATGCCATCCGGAAGAAAAGCATGCTTTAAATAAAAATGCTTCAGGAGTGGATTTCGATTGGCTGGATTTTGAAGCTACCGTAAGTACTTCCTTGGAGCAATCTGCTTTTGCTCCGGGACATTTATTAAAAGAATGGAAAGAAAACAATAGACATTATTTTCATTATAAAACAAATGCAAAAATAGATAATTCTTATTCTTTCCATTCCGGTAAATATGAAGTCCGAAAAATGCAATGGGAGGATGTGGAATTATCAGTATATTTTCATAAGGGGCATGATAAGAATATACAAAGTTTATTAGATGGTTTGAAAGAATCATTAGAATATTGTAGTACTTATTTTTCTCCATATCCTTATAAGGAATTAAGGGTGATAGAATATCCGATAACAGAAGGAACTTATGCGACTGCCATGGCGAATAATATGCCTTATTCCGAAAGTTATTTCATTGCGGATTCTGAAGATTCAAAATCAGATTTAATTGATTTTCCTTTCTATGTTTCTGCTCATGAAATGGCACATCATTGGTGGGGCAATATGGTGATTCCCGCAGATGTTTTAGGTTCTAAAATGGTAACTGAAAGTATGGCGGAATATGTGGCCTTACAAGTTGCCAAAAGAAAATATGGAAAAAACAAATTACATAAATTCCTTAAAATGGATTTGGAATTATATTTGAAAGGAAGAACGAAAGAACGTGGGATAGAGAGAGCATTAATCTATGGTGACATAAAACAGGATTATATCAATTACAGAAAAGGAGCCTTGGTTTTATTCGCCTTGTCAGAATATATAGGTGAGGAAAATTTAAATCGGGCTTTGACTAAATATGAGAAAAACACGAGATTCCAATCAGAACCTTATACGACTTCCTTGGAAATGTTGGATTATATAAAAAAGGAAATACCGGATACATTGAATTATCTAATTAAGGATATGTTCGAAACAATAACGATTCATCAGAACGAAATAAAATCGACAAATTTAATTCCTTTGGAAAATGGAAAATATCAAGTAGATATTGTTTTCAATATGTCCAAATTCAGAAATACAGGAAAAGGCAAAAAAATATTTTCTGATAATGGGAGAGATTCTATTTCTTATGAAAAAATACATTCCTTACCTTTGAACGATTATATTGAAATAGGAATATTTGAAGAAGAAATTATTAATGGAAAAATAGGATTAAAAGAATTATATTTACAGAAACATAAAGTTGATTCCATCCAGAATTCAATTTCTATTGTTGTGGATAAAAAACCGAATGTAGCCGGAATCGATCCATATAATTTATTGATAGATATGAATCCGGAAGATAATAGAATCAGAATTGATAATTAAAAAAAATGAAAATAAAATCAGAAATACTCCTTGGAGAAATCCAAAAAATAACGGAAAACATCCTACATTTTGCAGAGCATGAAATGAAGGAATTGAGCGATGAAAAACTAAACCAAAAGCCAGCCGAAGATAAATGGAGCATAGCGGAATGTATGGAACACCTCAATAGGTATGGAGATTATTATATTCCATTGATAAATGAAAAAATAAATAAATCTAAAACTAGTGCAAAAGAAATATTTACAACAGGATGGTTAGGAAATAAGGCTGCGCAAGACATGCTTCCAAAAGATGGGATAATCAAAAATCAAATGAAAACCTTCAAGAATATGAATCCCTCTTTTAGCGAAGTCAACACAAATGTACTGGAAGAATTCACCCGCCAACAAAAGGAAATCCTTACTATTATTGAAAAAGCCAAGACAGTAGATTTGAATAAAAACAAGATACCTATTACAATTAGTAGATTTATCAGATTTAAATTAGGAGATATTCTGAGGTTCCTGATTTTTCATAATGATAGGCATTTTGTGCAAATAAAAAATGTAAAGAAAGCACTCTGAACCGGAGTTGATCCAAAATTTAACAAGCCACCAACACCATTTTAACCCTTTTGCAACCAAATGAGTCAGTAATAGACCTTATGTTTGGTATAAATTTAGCCTCGGACAAACTCCAAAGGCTTTTGGAGCGTTATAATTGGAAATGAAAACAGTAAGGATTATGAGGAATTTAATGATAATCATTATGATATTGGCGACGGGAACATTGGTCGCACAAAAGGAAAAAGAAGGACAATTCACCAAGAAAGGAGAATTCGATCCTGCTGCCAAAGCTATTTTGGATAAGTTGAAAGCCAAATATGATACTTTTCTTTCCCTAGAGGTAGAAGTGGATTTGGAAATAGAAATTCCGGAATCGGACAAACAAAGCCTTAGTGGGAAAATGATTCAGTCCGGTGATAAATATCGTATGGAATGGGGAGATAATGTTATCCTCAGCGATGGTGAAAATTTGTGGACGATTCTAAAAGATGCCGAAGAAGTACAACTTTCAGATGCGGAATCCCCAGATGGTGAAGATGAGAATATTCTGATGTCTCCCAAGGATTTATTGAATATTTATGAAAAAGGAGATTATGTATATGCTTTCACGAATGAAGTACTCGCCAAAGGAAAATTAATACAGCATATAGAATTCAAACCGATAGATAAGGATTCTGAATATTTCAAAATCAGAATAAATGTAGATAAGAAAGGGCAGTTGATTGAAAGTATTAAAATCTTTTCAAAAGATGGATCCCGCTATACTTTGACCATTAAGAATATTAGAACGAATAAAATGTATGAATCCAAAATTTTCAGATACGATGATAGTATTTGTCCGGGATGCAGAGTGGAAGATTTGAGATTTTAGGAATCGTATTTTTTAAATAAAAAAACACAATTCATCCCGAATTTTCAATTTATTGGAAATTCGGGATTTTTTTTAACTTCGCCTCGCAGACAATAAATATAGAACTGCCATCCTGATCGCTACGCCATTTTCCACTTGTTGTAAAATAATGGATTGGGAAGAATCTGCTGCATCGCTGGTTATTTCAACGCCTCGATTGATCGGTCCCGGATGCATGACAACGATTTCTTTATCCAAGCTATCCAAAAGGTTTTTGCTGATTCCGAAGCTTTGGTGGTACTCTCGTAGGGATGGGAAGTATTTTATATCCTGTCGTTCCAGTTGTATTCTCAAGACATTGGCAACATCACACCATTCCAATGTTTTTCTGACATCATAAGAGACTTCGACGCCTAGTTTATGAATGTGTTTTGGAATCAAGGTAGGCGGACCACAAAGGCGTACGTTCGCACCAAGCTTTTTCAAGCAAAAAATATTACTCATAGCAACCCTGGAATGAAGGATATCTCCAAAAATAGCTATGTTTTTTCCTCTTAACTCATCATTCAATGCGAGCTTCATAGAAAATGCATCCAGCAATGCCTGAGTGGGATGTTCATGTGTTCCATCACCCGCATTGATGATATTGGCAGAAATGCGTTTGGATAAATATTGCGGAGCACCGGGGGCGGGATGCCTCATGACTACCATGTCCACTTTCATGGAAAGGATATTGTTTACGGTATCCAATAAGGTTTCGCCCTTTTTGACAGAAGAAGAAGAAGCGGAAAAATTGACAACATCGGCAGAAAGCCTTTTTTCAGCCAGTTCAAATGAAATTCTGGTTCGGGTGGAGTTTTCAAAAAAAAGATTGGCTACTGTAATATCCCTTAGCGAAGGTACTTTTTTAATGGGTCTATTGATGACTTCCTTGAATTCAAGGGCAGTATCAAAAATGAGATTGAGATCTGCCTCATTGAGGTATTTTATTCCTAGAACATGCTTGCTGCTAAGTTGCCTTTGTGACACTGTTTATCTAATTTTAGAACTTTTTAGGAAATAATAATATTTTGTCTTTTCCCTGTACTTCCATCCATTCCACACTTACATATTCTTCGTCCAAGGCATCTACTTTTATTCCGGTATAATCCGATGTAATGGGCAAATGTCTGTTGTAATGGCGGTCCACCATTGAGAGAAGTTCAATTTTATCTGCTCTCCCATAGTGTTCCAATGCCGTAAGAGCAGCCCTCACCGTTCTGCCGGAATACAAAACATCATCTATAAGAATGACCTTTTTATTCTCGACAAGAAAATCCATAATGGTTTTATTGGCTGCCAAAGGTTTTTCCCTTGTCCGGAAATCATCCCTGTAGAACGTTACATCCAACAAACCCATTTCTATGGTTTCCAATCCGGTTAATTCTAACAATCTTTTATGTAGTCTTTGTGCGAGGAATGTTCCTTTGGGTTGTATGCCTATGATGCAAGAATTATGGAAATCGTCATGTATTTCAATCAATTGGTGACATAATCGATCAATGGTGAGTTTGAATTGTTTGCCTTCTAATATGGTCCTCTCTTTTCCCATTACTGCAAAGGTAAGTTTTAAGTTTTAATATTTAATCTAAGTTGCGGATTTATCCGCAACTTGAATTATTTAATAAAATTTAATAGGCTATTTTCATCCCAAATATAAAATTTCCAAGATACTCTAAGCAAAAAATGGGTCTTATAAATAATTTGAATTAAATTTGGGACATGAAATTTAGTGAAGAAATAAAGAATAGTTTAAAAGAGCTTTCATTGTTGGTGAGGCAGGTCTATGGAATCCGGGAAAAAGAAAGCGTTTCTTTCAGGGAGCATCCGGCATTCGTAAAGGAAGTAATTGAAGATTTTACCAATATTTCACAAAATTTAGCCATAGCTGACCAGATGGTCAGTGACTCCGAAAGCGAACTCTTCAAACTGGCAATGGAAAAGATTTTTTATGCTCATGGTAAGATAAACCAGAAGTTTATACAGTCCATAGATCATAAATTAAAAACATATGCCAATGAAGAACCAAGAATCAAAAGCCCTATACTCATGCTGGAACGGGCTAAGATTTTTGACCAAAAATCCAATACAGAATTAGAAAGTAGAATCAGGGCATTGTTAGTAGAATATGCCGAAGCTATGGTCATGTCAGATGGCATCGAAACCGTAGGTGAATTCGATGTCTTGGAAACTTTCAAGACTTGGGTCAATGGAGAAGGATAAAAATTTCAGCCACGGATTTTCACGAATTCCGCTAATCATTCGCAGCTTTTAATCCTGGACTCCTTTATCCCAAAACGCTGGCATTCATCAATTCTTCTATTTCTTCCGCTTCTACGGGAATGTTTTTCATTAGATTTATCGGATGATGGTCCGTCACTAAAATATCGTTCTCCAAACGGATACCGAAACCCTCTTCGGGGATATAGATACCGGGTTCGCAAGTAAAGACCATTCCGGCTTGGAAAGGAGCATATCGCAATCCCAAATCATGGACATCCAATCCCAAATGATGGGAAGTGCCGTGCATGAAATATTTTTTATAGGCAGGATATTTGGGGTCTTGTTTTTCAATATCAGATTTGGAGATGAGTTTCAAAGCCAATAATTCGCTTTCCATCATTGCGCCGACTTCCTTGTGATATTCTTCGATTGTCCCTCCGGGAACAAGTAATTCCGTTGCCTGATTCATCACACGTAGTACAGCATCATAAACGGCTCTTTGTCGCTTGGTAAATTTTCCGTTCACAGGAATCGTCCGGGTCAAATCTGCCGTATAATTCGCATATTCTGCTCCGAAATCCATTAGGAGGACATCTCCATCCTTGCAAATTTTATTATTGTCTGTATAATGCAAAATACAGGAATCCTTTCCACTTGCAATGATAGGGCTGTAACCATGTCCATTTGCTCCACTGCGGATGAATTCATAAATGATTTCCGCTTCCACTTCATATTCTTTCACACCCGGTTTGGTGAAGTCCAGAACCCTTCTGAATGCATTGTTCGTAATATCACATGCTCTTTGGATTAGCGTGATTTCTGATTCGGATTTAATCATTGCCAATTTCTTCAAAATCGGTTGGGATCTATGGTATTTATG
>JAHDHJ010000237.1:0-3221 GCA_020631375.1 Saprospiraceae bacterium
AAGTAATAATCTGGTTTTCCTTTTCGCTTTTGTTCTTCATGTCCTTTTGTTATTATATAGATAGCGGGTTCAGGATGGGGCAATTCATAGAATATGCTTTACAGTTTTCTAGTCCACTGATTTTATGGTATGTGTTCAAAGATTACAAGAATTATTTTTTTGACAATAGGAAAGAGATATTGGATAGCACCCTTATTTTTTATATCAAAATAGTAATCGCTCTTACTTTTGTCGGTCATGGTTTGTTTGCTTTGGGGTATTACCCCTTACCCGGAAATTTTATTGATATGATGATAAAGGGATTCGGAGTGACGGAAAGCGGAGCGAAGAATATGTTATTCGTAGTTGGAATTTTGGATATATTAGCTGCTGTTTTATTATTTATACCCAATCTGAAAATTCAAAAAACCGCATTATATTATATTATTATTTGGGGCTTCTTGACTTCCTTGGCGAGAGTCTATGCTAATTTTAATTTCTCAATGGGCTGGTATAGCATGAAACAATGGTTGCCAGAATTCCTTATGCGTTTCCCTCACTTTTTGATTCCTTTGTTTTTATTGTTGTTGATAAAAAAGGAAGATTCTTTTTAAAAATTCATGTTGCCTAAGTTTCTCCCTTGGGAGGGAGATTTAGAGGGAGGGTTTTTGCAATGAATTTTTAATCTATAAAGTATTAAAAAAAATCATACTCTTAACCCAACATATTTTCCAATCTAATAATCTTTTCAATAAGTTCACTATTGGGAATGCCCAACTCTTTTGCTTGCAAATAATAATCCAATGCATTTTTATATTCCTTTTGGTTCTCGTGGAAAATTCCTAAATGGAAAATTAAACGTGGATGGTTCGGTTCTGCTTGTTTTGCAATATTGAAATCACTTTCAGCATTTTCGTAATCCTTTAATTTCGTGTAGGCAAGTCCACGATAAACATAAGTTTCCAAATGGTGGGGGTTATTATAAATGGAAGCATCAAAATCCCTAATAGCTTCTTTATTTTCTCCTATTGCTATTTTGGAAATACCTCTGAAAGTCAATGCAGCAGGGTCATAATAATTATAATAAATATATTGGTCAAAATAAGAAATGGCTTCGCCATGCCGATTTAGTTTTTGTTTTATTTTTCCAATTTCAAAATGATCGTTTGGTATCAATTTATATTTTTGTCCCATTTTTCCGTAAAGGAAAATAGCATCATTATACTCCTTTTCTTCCATACAGGCATGAATCATTAATTGATAAATATTCTTACTTACATTTCCTTTTTCTAATAATGCCGCTCCTTTATTGAAGAATTCATCATAATTCCCTTTTTCCAATTCATGCTCCAAGTCCAAATACGATTGGGGTAGGAAAAAGCGGGAAATTAATAAATACAAAGAATAACCATCATTATAAGTTGTACTTCCTCCTTGCGTATAAATCGCCTGACTGGATGGATAAAGATTCACACATAAATCAATAAATGCTGAAATGACAAATGCCATGAGAACGAATAACCAAGCTTGATGCAATCCGCCTTGGGAAATAATATACAATATCGGCATGG
This sequence comes from Saprospiraceae bacterium, assembly GCA_020631375.1. Taxonomy (GTDB): domain Bacteria; phylum Bacteroidota; class Bacteroidia; order Chitinophagales; family Saprospiraceae; genus JAHDCE01. The sequence goes on from JAHDHJ010000237.1 coordinate 1,551, forward strand.
CAATCATGGTACTCGCCAATGGACCAGCAATGACAATAATAATATTTTTCCAAACTTCCGGAACACCTACATGTGTACACATTCCGATATTCCAATTGAAAATATTAAACCTAAAATAAACGTGTAATCTGCCGAATCCCATATGCAGGCAATTATGCGTATCTCCATGAGTACCGATAAATACATTGACATTCTTATCTGTGAAAAATAAAGAGGGAAGCGCATGCCCGAATTCATGGAACAAGGTAGTCAGCGACCTTAAAAACGCCACGATTAAAAGCCAAGCAATGCCTACTAATATTCCTAGGATTATTTTCAAAATATTGTTTTTATTTCAAGATACGGTTTTTGTCACATGATTCATAATGTGGATGATTTTTCCACAAGACATAATAATTTAAAACATGGAGTCGTTTAGTCCGAAAATTAAGAGAACAATATGAAATCTTTTCTTTTTGGGCTTCCTTTGGTAGCGGCTTTGTTCATTTCCTTATGGGCGGGAAATGATGATTTTTTAATTCTGAAATCCGGAGATGAATTCGTGAATCTCAATTTTAATGGACAGGATAGAAAATACACATCTGAAAATAAAATTCGGGTCATACAATTTGTAAATGAAAATGGGATTCCATCCACACGGATTCGTTTAGTACCCAACAAGGACACGTATTCCCATTTTCATTTGAATATTCCGACAGTAAAAACGGGAGAATATTTGAATGGTGATATAGAGTTTTCTTTTTTGGATTATTCCAAGAATGGGGACTATAAAAGAATGAATGTAAGTTGCACCAATAAAGAATGTCCAATTAATTTCAGGATAATAATTTCCGAATATGGGAATAGGGGAGAAAAGATAAAAGGAAAATTAATAGGTGACTATATTTTCGTAGATGAACCCATACATTTCGAGGGGGAATTCGATGTTTTGTTGGAATGATTTATTTTATTTTCAATGGGATTTTGTAATTCCTAATATTCGGAATTAAATATTTACAATAAACTGGATTTGTAATGAAAATAAATTCATCATGCAAAATGTCAGTTTCTTTTTTTAAATCCCGCATTACATTTCTAGCCCATTCTCTTTGGTAAGAATCTTCTTTTACATTCAAATTCAAATCATAAGGTTCTATTTCATCTTCCAATTTTAAAAGTCCGTGTTTTCCGGAAAGGATAAATGTTTTATCAGGTGAAAATGATTCTGCGGAGGACATGAATTTTCTGAATAATTCACCTTGGTATAAATCTTTGGCTGTAGTCTTTTTGCCTTGTTTTTCTTTTACACAAGTTACTAATGCTATTTTTTTAGGTTTATTGGCAAAGAATAATTCAGCTCGGATTAAATTATGCTCAATAATATATCCCATGAAATTAAACCAGCGTTTTCCATCCTCCAAAATCCAAGCGTCCGAACTAATCATTATTTTATCAGATTCAATTAATTCTTTGTCCGGATTATTGACCAAATGAATTTCCCAATTAAAACTTTCCCGTTCGGCAATTTCCCTTAAATATGTTTTTAATCTCCCGCTATTGGAAATGGGGGCATCCAAATACCAAGTCGCTTTTTTTATTTTTTGACCGAAATTTTTTTAGGGGGCATAAGTAACAAGTTTGGTTCCGACCCCTTCGACCCCTACACCAAAATTATGACCAACACTTGAAACC
>JAHDHJ010000237.1:3231-6466 GCA_020631375.1 Saprospiraceae bacterium
TAATTCATTTAAAACCCTGCCGATTAACAAAACGGCTTCTTCTGTTTTTGTGATTCTTTTATAGCCGCCATGTACACTGCATACATCTCTGAAAGCACCGTCCTGCCCCTTGAAAAGATAAGCCCCGGAAATCGCACTTTCCAAAATAATTAATAAATTAAAACCATCAATAATGACTTCTTGATTCTTTAAATCTTCCGCATTTAATTCTTTTTCTTTTCTTTCAATAATGGAAGATTTCGGGGCAGCCATTCCAAGGAGTGCTTTTTGTTGTCGGGCATTTAATCTATACCGGTTTCCTACGATTTGTAAGGAAGATTTGGAGCCATAACCACGACTTAATAAATGTGATAAATCATCTACGGCTTCATAGAAAATGGATTGGAATTTATCATTGAATAATAAATGGTCATTAGGAGCTTTTCCTCTGCTTTTTCTTTTCATGATTATTTTTTCCTTCCTTCTTCCAATGCTTTGACAGCATGTTTTAGTTCCATAAGGAGTTTATGGTTTTCTTCAGAAAAATAATGCGCATTTTTAGAAATCGTTCCAGTTGTTTTTGCCTCTTCGGAAATAGCCCTGATATTCTTTTTTAAATTATCCAATTCCTTTTCTATATCTTTTTTCTGATTGTGAACCAGATTGTGCGTCACCTTGAGAATATTATCCAATTCGGAAGTTGCTCCCTGGAAACGTTGTATGAAAGTATTGGACTCTTGTTGTAGGAATAATTCCAATAATAATGCAGGGGCAAGTATTTTATTCTGTCCGTCATCCCTTATTTTATAAGTACCTCCGGAAGTGCAATAAGGTTTGTTTTTTCCGGATGGAATTTCCACTCTATAAAAAGGAACATCATCATCATTCTCCACGAATATTTCCAATTCGACAGCAGGGATACAATTACCCGCCCGATTGAGGATTGTCATTTTTGCATCATCATCAATATCACAACCGACAATTTTCCCAACCTGTCTTCCTCGTTCATCCTTGACTTCATCTACGCCCAACATAAGCGTTCCTCCGGATTTTGAATTGGCGAAAGCCACAATGTCATCAGCCTTGAAACTACTGACACTCCGCTTGAAATCCATGTCTCCGCCTTCCTCTCTGTCCAGTAGCATTTTTGCCCGTTGGGAAAGCCCTCCGAATATTTTTTTATAGCTCATAGAATTTCAATATACAGAAAAAGATACTTTTTTCCCAAAAAAAACTCCCCTTAGGAAAATTCCAAATATCCATCATCTAATTTACTATGCCGTAACAAACGAACGTCTTTCTTATAATCCTGATTAATTCGCCAAGGTTGTTTTTCTCCTTGTGATGGAAATTTTCCAGAAGAACGCATAATATATCCAGAAGAAAAATTCTCTATAAAAGGGCGGGCTTCTTGATCGGATTGAAAAATAGGAACTGCTTTTTGATATGCATTCTTGTCCATATGGTTAATCAACCGACAAACAAATTCCGCACTTAAATCCGCTTTTAAAGTCCAAGAAGCATTCGTGTATCCGGAGATGGCGGCAAGATTCGGAATATTATTCAACATAACGCCACTTTTATACGCAAAGTGATTTTTCGCCTCTATTCTTTGACCATCTACATGGAATTCTATTCCGCCTGCCATGATAAGATCCAAGCCTGTGGCAGACACTACGATGTCGGAAATTATTTCTTCTCCGGATTCTAATTGTATGCCTTTTTCCGTAAATTGGGAAATCTTTTCTGTAAGCACAGAAGCGCTACCTTCTTTGATGGAAATAAAAAAGTCATTATCGGGAACGATACAGACACGCTGATCCCAAGGATTATATTTCGGTGTGAAATGTTTTTCAATATCATAACCTTCCGGCAATGTTTTCCGTACTTGTTTGATTAATATCTTTTTTGAAAAATTAGGAAATGATTTGCTTATTTTATAAAAATATTTCCCAATTAATATATTCCGCCACCTAACGATACTATAAGCTCTTTTTTCAGAGATGAAGCGACTTAATTTTGATATGCTGGGATCGGTCTTAGGCATGATTACATAATAAGATGGAGACCTTTGGAGCATGGTCACATGTTTGGCACCTCCTTTTGCCATGGCGGGAACTAAAGTAATCGCCGTCGCTCCGCTTCCGATGATCGTTACAGTTTTTCCCTTATAATCCAAATCTTCCGGCCACTGTTGCGGATGGATGAATTTGCCCTTGTAATTTTCCAAATTTTTAAATTCGGGTGTGTAGCCTTTTTTATAATTATAATAGCCACAACAAGTCAAAAGAAAGGAACAAGAATATTCCATCGTTTCACCCGTTTCTGCATTTTTGGTAAAAACCAACCAATTCTTTTTATCGCTGGACCATTCCGCTTTAATTACAAGGGTATTATAAACAATGTGTTTTTTAATATCCGCTTCTTCTGCTGTCGCATTAATATATTCCTTAATTGCGGATGCATCCGCAATTTGTTGTTCTCCCACCCAGGGGCGGAAACGATAACCAAGCGTTGTCATATCCGAATCGGAACGGATGCCGGGATATTTGAATAAATCCCAAGTTCCGCCTAGATTATTCCGTCCCTCAAGAATTAAGAAAGATTTATCAGGACATTTTTCCTGAAGATGGTATGCAGAGCATATTCCGGAAAGTCCTGCTCCTATAATCAATACATCCGAATGTCGGTTTGGCATATTATTATCATTTAATCTATGTTGCGTTTTCCGCAATTAAAAATCTAGTCGTTTATTTAATCAACTCCAAAGCTTCCTTGGACGTCGTTACAGGTTTAAGGCAAGCTTTATTCCTGCAAACATAAATATAGGTTTCGCCTTATACTAATTTGTCTTTTAATAATTCAAGATTGCCTTCATTTTTTCCACCAAGAAAAAGCGCATTGGGAAGAAATTCCCTTTGCAATTCCTAGCTGATTTTTTCCGCATGATTACCAACGATGGGAATTTCATACGGAGCAGTTTGTCAGCAAACTCATCACGGTTGCCGAATTGGTGAGAAATGTAGCTTGCGGATGTTCGACAATATTATCTTTCATATTGTTGACGATTTGTTCTGCCATTTCAAGGTGTTCATTTTTATAAAAATAAGAGCCAATGAGGAAAACTATGCCTGTTTTCATTTCGGAAGACTCGGAGCTTTGCCCATTTTGGGATTGACGAGAAAAGAAAAATATCAAAATAAGGAAAATAGAACAGGATTCGAATTTCATGAAAAATCGTATTTTGATTTGAAAC
>JAHDHJ010000238.1 GCA_020631375.1 Saprospiraceae bacterium
ATGCCAGAAACAGCTAACATGGGATTACTATGTCCTTACTTATGAATGTCCCTAATTAGTGGCGAAAAAACACGAAACACACTGCCAAATAATCCTGCTACAAATTACACGAATCAAACGTACAGAAAATAATTAGAGAAATTCGTGTAGATTAGTGGCAAAAAAATCAAGTATCAAACACCTTTCCCCTATTCATAATATTATTCGGATCGAAAATGTTTTTTATCAATTTCATATATTCGATCTCTTCTTTAGACCTAGAATATTCCAAATAATCTTTTTTCAATAATCCTACTCCATGCTCTGCGGAAATAGAACCTTTGTATTTTTTTACAATTTCAAAAATTAGTAAATTAACTTTCTTGCATTTTTCTTCAAATTCTTTTACAGATAGTTTATTCGGCTTTAAAATATTCAAATGTAAATTCCCATCAGCAATGTGTCCATACCAAAGAACGATAAAATCCGGATAATTGTTTTTTACAATATCTTCCGTTTCCGATAAAAAAGAATGGATATTACTTATCCTTACGGACAAATCATTCTTATAAGGAATGAAAGACGAAATGGAAGAGCTGATGTTTTCCCTATAGCCCCAAAGATGTTTTATCGTCTGTTCATCGCCTCCGAATATATCATCCAGAATCCATCCTTTCTGATATAATTTTTGATAAATAGAAAAAACTAATTCTGTATTTTTTCCATTATTCGATTCGAATTCCATAATGGTATAAAAAGGGTATCTTTTTGCCAAGGGCAAACCTACATGAGTATGTTCCATGACATAATCTACAGTAGCATCGGAGAAGAATTCAAAAGCCAATAAATCCAATTCGGCTCTAAAAGTATTCATCACTTTTACGACTTTCTCCATGTTGGGAATTCCGAATAAAATCACTTGCTTTTCTTTCGGTGCTCTTGTCAGTTTTAATGTTGCTTCGACAATGAATCCCAATGTTCCTTCACTTCCAATAAATAAATGACGGAAATCATATCCGGTCGCATTTTTAATTAATCCCTGGTTAAATTCCAGTATTTCTCCCTTAGCCGTTACGACTTTCATTCCAAGTACCCATTCACGGGTCATCCCATATTTTAATACATTGACTCCCCCTGCATTCGTGGCAATATTCCCTCCGATTTGACTTGAACCTTTCGAGGCGAAATCTATGGGATACAATAATTCTTTTTCCTTGGCAAAGTTTTGTATTTCTTCTGTAATCGCTCCGGCTTCTACTGTAATGCTTTGGTCTAATTCATTATAGGAAATAATCTGGTTTAATTTATCAAAAGAAACAATAACCTCTTCTTTTTTTGCAACTGCCGCACCGGATAATCCAGTCCTCCCTCCCGATGGTACTAAAACAAAATGATGTTCATTTGCCAACAAAACTATCTTTTGAATTTCATCAATATGCTTCGGAAAAAAAATAGCGACAGGATTAGGATTAAAATATCTTGTCCAATCTGTACCGTAGTTTTCTAAATCTTCTTTTTCTGTTTTTATTGAAGAGGAGTCAAAATGTTTTTGTAATATTTCTAATGTGGATTTCATTATGGTTACTTGTGTATTATGCTGTTTGCTCTGCTTGATTTTTTTTGCAACTTATATGAATCAAAATGTACAAGAAGCAATTAGAGGAATTCGTGAAAATTCGTGGCGGAAAACGAAATATTCTGCCACGAATTTTCACGGATTACACGAATGTTTTATTTTGTAATCTTTTTTATTGTAAGAGCATGTTTAAATTTAACACTTTGGGCTAAAAATATCCCTTTTCCGATTATACTTCCACGCCTCTGTCGTGGCAAGCTGTTTCAAAAATACTCATTTAGCTAAGGCTAAACTCCGTTTTTTGTGCCTCGTCTAATCAAAAAAATGACTCTTTTTATCTCCAAAAGCCAATTTTAAACAAGCTCTAAAAAACAAAAACCGTTGAATTATAAATCCAACGGTTTTTATTAAAACGAATTTAATTAATTAATGTCTGTTTTTTAAATAATCCGGCACTTCTATTTCTTCTACAACTCCGTTCAGAATACTTCCGGATGAATTGACTACCAATAATTCAACTCTGCGATTTAATTGGCGGCCTTCTTCTGTGTCTGCACCGTTCAAATCATTTTTGGCAATGGGTGTTCCCTCTCCATAAGTATTCGTAGAAATACGGGAACTGCTAATGCCTTTTGCCAATAGGTAATTCTTCGCAGAATCCACTCTTCTTTGTGATAATGCACGGTTATATTCTTCGCTTCCTTTCGCATCCGTATGAGCCCTTAATTCCGTATTGTATTCCGGATGATCCCTAAGGATTTGGTATAAGAGGTCCAATTGGTGTTTGGATTCCGGACGCAAACTGGATTTATCGAATCCGAAGAAAATGGATTTTAATTTGTTGATCCTATCTTGAGAACTCGGCGCTCTGGGAGCAGAACGGATATTGCAACAATTCTTATAATCTGCCAAATTAACAATCATGGCATATTCATAGCCGGCTTCTCTAGCTTGTTGGATAACATCCTGTCCATCACCGGTATAGCTGTCAATATAATAATGATAAATATCATTTTGTCCCTTGAGGACTTTCACATTTTCTAAGCCGACAAAATCGGAAGTTGGGACTTGGGTTTCATATGCAGTTATTTGTACCACAGTTTGTGCATGGATTTGGATGAATAATGCCATGCTCAGCATTAGTAAAAAAAGATGCTTCATAAATTTGATTTTTTGTTAATAATTCAGTTCTTAATTCGAAAAATATGAATATTGGAGTTAGCAAATTATCCATTCTGGAATCTAAGATAAGGACAAATTCAATAAAAACAATCTAAATTCAAACATCTGCCGATTTCCAAGAGAGAAAGACCTATGAAGTCTTTGAAAACCATACATTTTCCTTACATTTGCAGCGATTTTAGAAACATCCATTAAAAATATAATACAATGGCAAGTAATAGAACTTTTACAATGATTAAGCCCGGTGCTGTGCGTAACGGACACATCGGAGCGATCTTAGCTAAGATAAACGAGGGCGGTTTCCGTATCGTAGCGATGAAATACACTAAGCTTTCTGCTGAAAAAGCGGGTGAATTCTATGCAGTTCACAAAGAGCGTCCTTTCTATGGCGAATTGGTTGAGTTTATGTCTTCCGGTCCTATCGTAGCGGCTATTTTGGAAAAAGATAATGCTGTGGCTGATTTCCGTACTTTGATTGGTGCTACTAATCCGGCTGAAGCTGCTCCCGGAACCATCCGTGCCTTGTATGCTACGAGCATCGGGGAGAATGCTGTCCACGGTTCTGATTCCGATGAGAATGCGGCTATAGAGGGTAACTTCCATTTTGCAGGTACTGAAATGTTTTAAATACTTATCGGACCATTTTTTTAGGAACAGCCTTGGGATTTTTTCCAAGGCTGTTTTTTTTGCTACTAATTATCACGAATTGTCCTAATCGCTTCCTGTATGTTTTGATTCGTGTAATTTGTGATAATTCGTGGCGAAATTAAAGGGAGATATGCTTCGTGTTTTTCGCCACTAATTATCACGAATTACTCTAATTGCTTTTTGTACGTTTTGATTTGTGTAATTTGTGGAAATTCGTGGCGGGATTAATTGGTGGATTGTTTTTTGTACATTTATGTTGGATAGTTAAAATATTTTCTGAAAGATATGCCTAAGGTATCATTGGTTATCATTACAAAGAATGAGGAGAAGAATATAAAGGATTGTATTTTTTCAGCCTTGGATTTGGTAGATGAAATTATCGTATTGGATGAGTTTTCTACGGATAGAACTGTAGAGATTGCCGAAGGATTCGGGGCTAAGGTATTTACTAAGGAATTCATGGGCTTTGGTCAACAAAAACAATATGCCGTTTCATTGGCTAGTCATGATTGGGTACTTTGTTTGGATGCGGATGAGCAGGTTTCCGATGATTTGGCTAATTCTATTCTCAACTGGAAAAACAAAAAAGAAGAAGATGGTATAAAAGGATATTCTTTCAATCGCTTGAGTTTTTATTGTGGGAAAGGAATAAAGACTTGTGGCTGGTATCCTGTAAATCGAATTCGGTTATTCAATAGGAAATTCGGGAATTGGAATGATAAGGATGTACACGAAATCGTTGAATTGAATCCCGAGAAAAAAGAGGGTTTCTTAAAAGGTGACCTCATGCACTATACCATGGAAACGGTGGAAGAACATATTGCAAAAACAAAAAAATATGCATTGATAAAATCAGAAAATTTGCAGGATAAAAATAAATTATTCATTTATTCAAAATTAATTTTCAATCCGATTTCAGTTTTCATAAAAATGTACTTTTTAAAATTCGGTTTTATGGATGGATGGCGGGGATATTCTATTTCCAAAATTTCTGCAATGAGTGAAGTCTGGATTTATAAATACACTTTGGATAAAATGAAAAAGGGAACATGAGTTTCCCATGTTCCCTAGTCACATTAAAATTACTACTAACAAAAACTATTTTAATTTAATTCGTATTCGATACTTTTCCTACTATCTTGAATTCTGTTCTTCTATTTAATTGCCTTCCCTCCGGATTATCAGACCCATCCATGTTTTTATTCCTAGCGATGGGTGTACTTTCTCCATATCCCTTTGCCTGTAACCTATGTGTCGGAATACCTCGTCCTATTAAATAATTGACTACGCTTTGAGCCCTTTTTTCTGAAAGGTTCATATTATATTCCACTGTACCTTTACTATCCGTATGCGAACCGATTTCCAAAATCAAATTAGGATTTAAATTCATTAATTTAAAAATATTATCCAATTCTATTTTTGACACTTCCCTAAGGTAAGATGAATTAAAATCATAAAGGATATTCTCAATAGCATAAGCCGTATTCATTTCTTCTTTTCTTAATTCTAAATCGTATCTTATTTTATCGTAATTATTGTCGGTTGTCAAATCATAACTGTCTGTCAGATATCCATCCTTACTTGCTACCAATCGTATTTTCTTATTGATTGGCACACATAATTTATATCCTTCAGCGGTAGATAAGTTTTTAGTAATTTCTACCATATCCCCATTCTCTTTTATTTCAAATACCTGGACAGTTGCTCCATCTAATAAATTTTTATTTTTGGAATCATTGCCGAAAATCAAACCTGACAATTCTACACAATCCTTATCTACGGATAAATCTTTTCTAATGTTATTTCGTCCTTTGGGAAATATAGTTTCCTCACTTCCAACAAAATCATCTTTGGAAGCCCGAATCACGTATTTTTTTGCATTATCTAATTTAAACGAATAAGGCTCATGGTTAAATGTCATAATAGAAGAAATTAAATCCAATTTTCCTTTATTATTAATTTCAAATAATTCCACCCTTATATCATCTATAGGTTCTTTTTTAGGGTCTCCTTTTTTATATACTACTCCTTCTAATTCTATCATTTGAGCAGATTCTTTCAATTGCACAGTGAAAATATCGTCGCAACAAGTTTCATTATCTATCGCTTCGATACCTTTTCTATTAGAAGAAAAATATCCTTTTTCATAAGAATCATCCAAGGCAAAATACATATCATCCGCTTCTGTATTTACGGGCTGGAATAAATTCTGTGCTGCTGTCCATCCCTCTAAGTTCCCCGCAGATTTGAAAATATCAAAGCCTCCATAGCCGGGATGCCCATTAGAAGAAAAATAAAGTACTTTGTCCATTGTATTATAAAATGGAGTGATCTCATCACCCGGAGTATTAACGAATCTTCCCAGGTTAGTCGCTTTGGAGAAAGAACCATCTACTTGTAATTCAGAAACCCAAATATCCATTCCTCCCATTCCTCCTTTTCTATCACTAGCGAAAAACATTTTTCCATTAATGAAATGTGGAGTGGAATTAGAACTGTTACTCGGATTAATATTCACCCCTAATCTTCTTGGTTCTGTCCAGTCTTTATCCCTAATTGTAGTTACGAATATTTTACAATCCGGCAGATTGTTTTCCATAGATTCACAACGGGTAAAATAAAATTTCTTGCCATTATCAGTATAGGTTCCATGCCCATTGTGTATTTCTGCTGAATTAATAATATCCGTCATAGGAATTCCTTCTTCCAATAATTCGCCATTCTTATTTACTGTAGCCTTATAAATTTTAGAATACATCATCTCATCTTCGGGGAGAATTAATTCATTCGATTTTAATGACGAATAAATCAATTCTCCTCCTTCCAATGGCATGGGTGCATATTCCGTATAATTCGTGTTTACTATATCTAATTTCTCTAAAGTAATAATATTTGCTTCTTTGCCACTCATCGCCATTTCACAACCCTCGATTGCATTTTCAATTAATATTTTTTCTACATCATCATACATTACGGAATTAATGATATTGAATTGTTTTATTGCTTTTTCGTATTCTCCGCTTTGCTTTAGCATGTTCGC
>JAHDHJ010000239.1 GCA_020631375.1 Saprospiraceae bacterium
ATACAAAAATCCACCTGAGAAGCAGGTACAATTCCTGAATAACCATAGATGCCAAAATCTACCTCCAAATTATTGGAAGCAGCGTTATTCGTAGTTGCCAAATCAATTTCTAATTCGTATGTCCTACCTGCAATCAAATCGACCCTATTCATGATATATTCCCTGTATTTGGGATCTTGATTACCATCATTATAGTTGAGAAAAAACCCTGCATAACCACATCCTGTCTGAGGAAAAAGTCCATTATCGTTACTCTGGTGTCGGATGGTAACTCCTCCTGCTGTAAATTCATCAAATCCACATGAAGAATTAAAATAATCAGGGGTAGAGGCAGCTACTGATAAAGCATTCTGCCAACCATCAACATATCCATCAAACTGCGAATGACTCGTAGGACATGATGAAAATGATTCAAATGAGGGGTTAGTAATTCCACAGTTCTGGCTGTTTGCTTGGGCAATTGTCAAAAAGACCAATGGAATCAAAAGTAGAATTTGTTTGATTTTTTGCATGATTTTCATATTTTACTTACCTATATTTTACTTAAATGTATACATGCTCCTTAATTCGGATAAACAATGGAGCACAGATATTATTTCAAATTCAATATCCATACCATATTCGGCAATCTTGTCTCAAATAGTTTGAATTTTATGACATTGTATAGATTAATTATGAATCTTTTAACATATATGTAAAAATGGCAAATTAAGTGTGTTTTTCAGCAAGCTAGGTACGGCAATTGCTTCTCTTGGACAAGAAGACTATGCGGAAGATTTCGTTGTTGGATCAAACTACTTTAACAAAAGTGTAAGTCATTAATAACCAGATAATAAGCATATAATTATTAAACTAAAAACTAAAAATCATTATAAGAATGATTCTTTCTGAAAATGATGAATTGAGCTCCTGAAAAACCTGGTGTTATTCATTAGTAATATATTGGAAAATAATTTTCATTGGAACTTTAAATTTTAAAACATTTGTGACATAAACAGGTACTCCATCTCATTGGGAAGGCTCTACGTACGACAAGACTATCCCGACTAAAAATAGTCTCTAAATTTACACCCTTACCTTTATTAGCCCGATAAGGATTATTTGATTATTCAATGGAAAAGCATCAAAACAAAAAATCCCTTGGGCTAAAGCCCAAGGGATTTTTTGTTTATATTCCGGAGTATTAGGCGAAGACCTATTTCTCTTTTTTCTTATCCAATTCCTTTTGCTCCCTTTCTATGATCTTATCCATTACTTCATCCAATTGCTCTGCTCCGATTCGCTTCATAATAATTTTTTTATCCTTATCTAGGATAAAAATCTGAGGGGTGGATTTGATATAATAATTGGTTTTATAACGGGATTGCATAAATGGATCTACAAGGTTCATCCATTCGTATTCTCTTTCGTCTATGGTGTCCCAACATTTTTTTACGTCTTCTCCCACTTCTGTACAAACTGCCAATATTTGTACATTCTTGTTTTTGAATTTGGAATAGAATTCCTTCATTTTTGGAGAAGCTTTTTTACAATGTCCACAATCCGCATCCCAAAAATATAGAATAGTATATTCTGATTTGACCTCACTTAATGTAAGTGGTGTTCCATCCCTTTTTTTCATTCGGAAATCGGGAGCCGTTTTTCCGATGAGGATGGGTTCCAAGGATTTTACGTTTTCTTCAATTTTCTTATAAGTCTCTTTGTCTGTCCAGGGAGCGAGACCTTTGGCATAGTAATTATTGAATATGGAAACATAAACCGCATCCATTCCCACTACTTTCGATTTGGCAAAATGGTTGAGGAAATGAACCAGATAATATTTGAACATATCTCCATCTTTTTTCATCGGGGATAAAATCCTATCCACAGAAACTGCGATGGAATCGGGAGTTTGAACAGTCAATTTGTTCATATAATATTCGATCCTTTTGAAAAGGAAATTCGTCCTTAACATACGGTCATCCGTCAAATCCAAATTATCAAAATAATGGGTCTTATAATATAAATATCTGGCTCCGTCATCCGCTCCTTCTTTCTGCAATTCATCCGGCATTTTTACGGGTTGGGCAGCTTTGATGATATTATTGTTCAAACTTCTTGGATATTTCTCAGAAATGGAATTAAAATATTCCGATACTTCATCGTCCAGTGCATCCCTCTTTTTTTGGATTTTCTCTTTGTCTTCATCAGTTTTTGCTGATTTGAGTTCTTCTCCAATCTTTCCTGCCTCATCTCTCTTTTTGGAAATAAAATTCAGGTATTCATAAAATATCTTGTTTTCTTCAGAGCCTTTGATTTTCATTGATTTAATAAAATCAAGGGTATCACATTGTATGGAAAATATTTGTTCCTTGTCTATGATGATTTCAAAAAACTTATTTGCCGGAGGCATAATGACCAAATATACCCCACCATCCAATTGTTCATCCCCTTTCATGATGAAAGTCCCATTCTTGCTTTTTGGGAAAGTATCCACAATCAGATTACTATTACCATAATAGGAAGCCAGTATGACTTCTTCTCCGGGATAGTCCTTGATTCCAAGATCTATCTTATAACCGGTTTTGTCTGCAAAAGCGGATTGTGATACTAATAAACTTAAAAATAAGATAAAAATCAGCCTCATAATTTAGATTGTAATTTTGTATTTTCACTTGGTATGGTGTCTGCTACAAAGCTAAGGTACTTTTCAATACAAAAATATAAACGAACTGTTAAAAAAAGCGGCTTCTTCTTTAAAGAAACCGCTTTTTCATATAGTAAGTGCTTATCCTAGAGAAAACAACTTCAATTTGCTTTGTTTTCCCTTATCTTGGGTCTGTGCTATGTTATTTGTTGTCTTGCTTCGCAAAGACTTGCTTGAGTAAATCCGTAGTCCTTTCTTGTAGGTTGGTACGAATTCCCAATTCTTTCTTTTCTACCATCTTAAATAAGCCGTTCAATGCACTTGTAGTCACATAGTCGTCCAAACGAGGATTCACATCGTTCACGAATGGCAGGGAATTGTACTTCGTAACTATTTTTTCCCAATACTCTATCGCTCCGAATTTATCCAAAGATTTTACGATTACGGGATTGAATTGATTGTACAATTGTGTTTTCGTAGCTCCTTCCAGATATTGGGTCGCTGCATTCTTGTTTCCCATAAGGATATTCGTCGCATCACTGAATGTCATGCTTGTAATGGCTGACTTGAAAATGGGAGCAGCACTTTTAGCCGCATCTTCCGCTCCTCGGTTTATCTTTTCCAAAAGGATATCCTCTTGTGACTCCGGGGATGACTTTCAATTTATCCGTGATTTTTCTTGCCTCTTCCGGAAGAAGAATTTTGTATGCACTTTTGAAATATCCGTCTTTAAGAGACAATCTATTAGATCCTTGTGTAACTCCGATTTCCAATGCCTGCTTCAAACCCTGTCCTATCTGGGCAGATGTCAAACCGCCCTCACCTCCTAAAACAGACCCTGCGATCCCTGCCAATTCAGCACAAGAGTAAAAAGAAATACTGCAAAAAAGCATTACTATGATTCCAAATTTCCTAACCATGATTGTAAATTTAAATTTATTGTAAAATTAGACTTTGTGTCAAAATATTTGATTAATAAAATAATTATCCTGCATAATAATCAAGGCATCTCGGACAAACACAAGAACCATATTCCTGTTCTACCAGTTCCGATGTCCTCTGATGTACCGTTTTCGTTTCGTTGCACCAACATGTTTCATCACCATAACAAATCATTCCCCTGTTGCACCTTCCACATTGCGTAGTGAAATCATAATCCGATTCTATAGATGCCGATTTCACTGTTCCTCCCAAAGGCGGATTCAACTTAGTTACTTTCAGTGTCATTTGTTGAATGATATTGAAATTCTCCTTAATCCTTATCATTATACGTTGCAATACATTCTCTATCAAATCCGATGGCTTCGACATTTCAATATCACAAATCGTATAAATCAATTCATAATTCACCGTCTTATTCAATTCATCCTCTTCTCCCGCCTCCTCAACATCTGCTTCTATCAACACATCCACCAGATATTCGCCTCCTAGAATCCTTTCTTCATCATATACCCCATGATTGGCAAAAAACCGCATGCCCTCAAGTGCAATAACGCTCATCTTTTTTTATTTAGACCTTAATGAATTGCTAAAGTAAAATTATTTAACTGACTTTAACACCTTAGCTGTAAAGAGATTGTCTCCTATATGAATATATGTTAAGACTTTAACAAAACCGACCCCATCGGATTGTTTCCAATGGGGTCGGTTTGTATGGTTTCCAACTGCTTATTTAGGCTGAAAATGAAGTGCCACAACCACAAGATTCCTTAGCATTCGGATTGTTGAATGTAAAGCCTCTATTGTTCAGTCCTTGTACAAAATCTATTTCTATGCCTATGAGATAAATGGCATGTGCCTTGTCCATGATTACCGTTACACCATTGACTTCGAATTGTTGATCATTCTCCTTTTTCAAATCGAAACCCAAAATATAGGAAAATCCGGCACATCCACCACCTTTCACACCTACACGCAAGGCATGTCCCTCCGGCACTTCCTTATCCTGTACCAATCTATTCAATTGTTCCACTGCACCATCCGTAAGAGTAAGCGGAGCTTCCAATATGTCATTTTTATTTTCTATCATCACAAAAAAGATTTATTCTATAGCTAGTTGCAAATTTAATAATAATAACGCCAACAAACCATACTTAGTTTCTTTTAATGTGTCTTTTCTCTACAAGTCCGTTACAATCATACAAGATCCAGATAATTATTGAGCAATAAAAAACGTCATGATTTGTTCTTATATCTTCGATTTTTCACAAAACACTGCTTTTTTTCTTTGATTATCCACAACTTGGCTTACAATACTGATTGAAATACTATTTTTGTCAAAAAAAACAGATTTATGGTTACTGCATTGGAAATATTTTTAGAAATCATCAAGGTCACCGTACCTGCTTTGATTGTATTCCTTACCGTTTATTATATGTTCAAGACTTTTATGGAGAATGAACAAAGGAAACATGCCATTCAATTGAGGAATGATAATAAGGGGATGTCATTTCCTTTCAGGATGCAAGCTTATGAAAGGTTGGCTCTTTTTTGTGAACGGATTTCATTGAGCAATCTCATGCTTAGGGTAAGGGATGAAAAAATGAATGCCGGAGATTTCCGTTTGGCAATGATGGTCGCCATCCAACAGGAATATGAGCACAATATTTCACAACAGGTTTATGTTTCTGAGGAATTATGGAAAATCATCATGTTCGCTAAGAATGATACGATTAATGTTATTAACTTAGTATCCAAAACCTTGCCTGAAGGTGCTTCGAGTTTGGATTTTAGCCGTTCCGTATTCAATTATCTCAATGAAGTAAAAAATACGTCTTTGGACACTGCCCGTTCTGCCATTTCGCAAGAAGCCAGTTCGCATTTATAATTCATTCAAATTGTTGTTATGAAAAATTTCATCCTTTTTGTTGTCCTTATTTTTTCCCTGAATTCTTGCAAGGTTTACCACCAAGCAGAAACAGCTTATAAAAGGTATGACATCACAGCTAACGAGCCAACAGAAAGCGATGAAAAAATAGTAAAAATGATTGCTCCTTATAAAAAGCAATTGGACGATAAGATGAATGAGGTGATAGGAATTGCCGAAAAGGAATTGGTAAAAACACAACCGGAGGGCACATTGGGAAATTGGGCGGCAGATGCCATTTTTGCGGAATGTAATACGCTTTATAAAAAGCCTATTGATTTTGCAGTGGTCAATAATGGAGGAATCAGGATTCCAAGTATTTCCAAAGGGGATATCAGTACCGGGAAGATTTTTGAATTAATGCCCTTTGATAATATGTTGGTTGTTCTTCATGCGGATGGAAATGTGGTGAAACAATTATTTGAGACTATTGCCATCAATGGCGGATGGCCTGTGAGCAGCGGAGTAAAATGTGTATTTACCGAAGGCGGTATTTTAAAAGATGTAAGTATTAATGGCAAAGCCATAGAACCGGATCGGGTTTATCAAATTGGCATGTCGGATTATATTGCAAACGGCGGTGATAATTGTTCTTTTTTCAAGGAGCAACAACAATATGCTACGAATATTCTTTTCAGAGATGCTTTTTTAAATCAGGTCAAAATTCAAACCGCACTTGGCAAAAATATTGATTCGGAAATTGAGGGTAGAATGATTGTTGAATGATCAATTAAGTTGCACTTTACACAATTTAATCTAGTCCATAGTAATTACTCCATAATCAAGCGAGAAAGAATTCAGATTCTATAACTTAGTGTATATTTTAAAAACTATCTTTTGACCAATTCTTTTCTCGTTCCCTTTAATAAA
>JAHDHJ010000240.1 GCA_020631375.1 Saprospiraceae bacterium
GGTGTTTGTTCACCTGAAACACTCCGTCCGAACAGTATTTCAAGGTGGACAAACGCCTTGGCGTGGCGAGTTGGGTTCTTGAATAGAAAAACCATCGGGTAGAGTATCCGCAATCTAAATTAACTAATTATTACATAAAATTAAAAATGAGATACCTAATAATAATTTTAATGATTTTTAATGTCAGTTGTCAAGGCAAAGTAGAAAAAAAAGAAGACCCTGAAGTGATGAGGGAATTGGAATTGGACAAATTATTCGAGGGCAAGGAAAATTATATTTCTGATGGTTTTGATTTTCCCGTTGGGAAACCGGATTCCAAAGGTTATTATAATGCCCAAGGATTTATGGAAAATTATCACCTCGGAGATGATTGGAACGGATTGGGTGGGGGAGATACCGATATTGGTTTGCCGATATATACTGTTTCTCACGGACTCGTAATTTCTGCAAAAGATGAAGGAGAAGGTTGGGGGAATGTTGTAAGGATTGTGCATAAACTAAAAGACCAAGGGTTTTTTGATTATATAGAAACGCTATATGCACATTGCGATGAGATAAAAGTCAAAAAAGGAGATTTTGTAAAAAAAGGAGATTTAATTGGAACAATAGGAAATGCGGATGGTTATTATAAAGCTCATTTACATTTTGAAATGAGACATGATATGACCTTGCCTTTGGGTGGCGGATATTCTGATAATTATGAGGGCTATTTGAATCCTACTTTATTTATTGAAGCGAATAGAAAGATACCTATGGTGTTCTAATAAGAGAATTAATTTTGAAAATTAATCTGTATATCGAATGAAAATATCTGGTATAAAAAAATCAATTAATACCTTTTTTTTATTATTCATCCATATTTGTCTTTTTGCAAATGCTGCACAACCCGGACTTTGGCAGGCAGGGGGAACTGGAGGCTTTACTTTGTTATTTGAAGAGGATTCTGCCTTTTATAAAAGAATCCAAATGCAAAAGGAACGGGTCTCTATCCAATTGCACAAAGGATATGCCGTAGTCAAAGGAGAATACTGGATGTACAATCATTCGGATGAAGAAATAGAAATGAATGCGGGTTATCCAATAAATGCCTCATATGCTACGCATAAAAATTCTTCCGATTTAACTCAAATCATGTTCGATGAAATGTATGGTCTCCAAGTCCATATAGATAATGAAGAAAAAGAATTCAAAGAATTAGAATTACTGAATGATAATAAAGAACTAGATATTGATAATTTTGGCGAATCTAAATGGTATGTTTGGGAAAATAAATTCAAGCCAAAAGGAATAACAAAAATTGAAGTCCGTTTTATACTCAATACAAATTCGGCGAGTGTAAGAGAAGGCTACGATGGAAAAAATTATAACGGATTTATCTATGTTTTGGAAACAGGTGCAACTTGGAAACCGCCAATTGGGCAAGGTGAAATAATTATCCAATTAATGGATGGATTAAATAAAAAAGATATACAAGGAGTTTCTTCAACTTTCAATTATAAATACGATAAAAACCTTAAAATTATTCACACCTCTTTTGAAAATTTAGAGCCGAGCCATGAAGATAATATCGCTATTACTTATGCAGATAGATTGGAAGATTTTAATTTCTCTGAAGTATTAAATAAAAGAGATCAATTATTTGAATCCATAAATGATTTGTCAAAAACAAAAATTAATTCTGATAGCGAAGCAATTGCTTTCGATTCGCCTTTTGATATTCCGAATACAAGTTCTTATGTTTTCGGAGGAATATTTTTATTTATTATTTTAGGAGTTGCATTTTCAATTTTATTGATATTGTTTATCCTTTTTAAAGGAATACAAAAAATACGGAAATGAATTCTTGCTTGGAAATCCCTAAATCTAAACCTAATTGTAAATCTATTTATTCAAGAAAGAAAAATTCCGAGTAAAGACATTAGTATGAAAATTATAAATAATAAAATCCAAAAATACCCAATGGAATTATGATTCCTTATGATTTGATTTTCTAAGTTGTGAGATAATCCCGCCTTAATATGCCTAATGCCAACAAGCAATAAAAAAGCACTACAAATAATTGATGAAAGAGTACTTGCAATAAAAATAAGAAAATCATTACTTGATGGATGGACACCTTCGATTAATATTACTGAAAAAGACTAAACCACAGCAACCAATAATGGTCATGGCAATTCCTTTTGTTTTAAGATTAGAAATTTCTTTTTCTTCGATTAATAATGAAGATTTTTCTTTTATTTCGTCTTCGTCTAAAACCATTAGTTTGAATATTTACAAATTATATGAGCTCATAAATTGCTAGTCCTGTAGAGCATACGACAGCGATTGCCAAAATTACCCATTTCCATTTGCTCAAGCGAATTGCAGAAGCGTAATATTGGTTTGTAGGATTGTAATTGTTGTAGGATTTAATGAATTTCCATCCGGAAATTATTCCAAAAATAGCTGCGGATACTACAAGAATCAAAGAAATGAAAACAATTGAAAATTCAGGTTTTTCTTTGAGGAATTGTAACAATGTTTTATTTTGCCTACCCAAAAGTCCTCTTGTAGCTAGTGAATAGAAAACCAAATTAAAAAATAAAGAAGCAAAAAACAGAATGCTGGAAAAAATTAAACTAGTTATTCCCTCAAATAAAATTGCTTTTCTTTTACGATCTACTTCTTCCATGATATTGTTATAGATGTTTTTATTCCTGTTGAAGTTTAAGCAATAATGTAGTTTCGTTTTTTCCTGTAATCTTATCTATGGTGATAGAAATTCCCATTTGCGGATAAAAAGGTTCTACCAATTTTATTTTATCCTTATTCTCATTAATAACCATTGCCCACTGATTCAAGCCCATTAAATTTGGAGAATAAGTAGAAAATAATTTTAGGCTTTGGGCTGCTCCATTTATCCAAAAGGAATCCTTTTTCATTTCAAAATTCCCTTGCTGTGTAATCCTGAAATCCTGAGTCAATTTATCACAACCCGACTGTATCAATTCAAGTAGAATACCATTCTTAAAATTAACAGTTTCAATTCCCTCCTGACCGTTTGCCTCAAATTTATGATCTGAAACAACAGCCATTGTATCAGAAAAAATAGCGATAGGTTTCCCCATCGGGCATTTTTTTTCCGGATTTAGAGAACCCTTACCACAGGCACCCAAAAGGATAAGAATGAAAAAGTAAATGATATATTTCATTAGCTAATGTTTTTAATTTAAGCATGCTCTTAGTATCTTATTGGATGCAAATTAAGTACTTTTATTCATTATTTATTCATAATCATCAACACATGAAATTTAAATACCTCCTTTTTACATTTGATTATTTCAAGTTTGTCCATTTCAGCCCAATACGAAATCGGACACCAATCATTTTCATATCTTGATGCCAATCGTGGCAATAGGGATGTTTGGGGCGAAGTTTATTATCCTGCTGATGTGGCTGGTGATAATGTTGCATTGGCATCAGGCGAATTTCCTTTAATTGTTTTCGGACATGGCTTCAGTATTCTATATAGTGAATATTCGGTTTGGTGGGAAGAATTAGTGGCAGATGGCTATATAGTAGCATTGCCTAGGACAGAGGGCGGCATATTTCCTTTTCCTAGCCATCAGGAGTTCGGTGAGGATTTGGCATTTTTGCCAGATGCCTTTATGGCAGATAATACAAATACGAATTCTGACTTCTATCAACACCTTTCAGGCAAAAATGCAATATTGGGACACTCAATGGGAGGAGGTTGCAGTTATTTGGCTGTAGGTAATTATGGTGCCAATGTAGAAACCATTATCGCTATGGCTCCTGCCAATACGAACCCATCCGCCATTACAGCCAGTGCTAATATTACCATTCCAGTATTGACAATAGCAGGTTCTAAGGACTGCGTAGTAATGGCAGGTGAAGCACCTATTGATATTTACAATGGATTGACATCAACAAGTTATAAGGCATATGTCGATATTACAGATGCGAGCCATTGCCAATTCGGAATTGCTAGTGGCGGTTCGATATGTACACTTGGAGAATCTTGTAGTGGCTTTCTACCTTTGGCAGATCAACACAGTCAAATGTTTTTGAATGCGCACCCTTGGTTAGATTATTATTTAAAAGATGAATGTCCAAGATGGCAGGATTTCAAAAACAATTTATACAACAGTGCTGCTCATACCTATATGGAATCGGGAGCATTACCCGTTCCAACAGTTTCTGTTTCTTCGAGTGCGACTTCTATCTGTTCTGGAAATTCTACGGCATTGAATGCCAATATTTCCGGGGATTATTGTAGCATAGAATGGATGTTGGATGGAAATCTTATCCCTAACCAAAATATGCCCACACTGACAGCAGACCAAGCAGGAACTTATACCGCAATAGTTTATAATGCAGACAATATCAGTGCGGCAAGTAATACGATTGTTTTAACTTTAGGTTCCAATCCAACTACTGCAATCAGTGGCACTTCTTCATTTTGTACAGGAAGTTCTACCTTGTTAAATGCTGATTCCGGCTATTCTTCCTATTCATGGTCAACAGGAGCATCAACGCAGGATGTAACGATTGCTACAAGCGGAATCGTATCAGTAACGGTTACGGATGCCAATGGCTGTACGGGAACGGCAAGTCTAATGATTACAGAAAATGTAAATCCAACAGCAACGATAATTGGCGATGACAATTTCTGTTCAGGTAGTAATACAATGCTAGATGCGGATTCCGGTTATTCTTCTTATAGTTGGTCAGACGGTTCTACAAATCAAATGATAATAGTAGATTCAGCAAATGACTATACAGTTACTGTAACTGATGGAAATGGTTGTACGGGAACAGCATCAATGACAATCGTTGAAAGTCCAACACCAATAATAAATATTACTGAAAATTCGGGAGTATTAACAGGAGTAGTAAGTGGAGGAGCGGCTTTTACTTATCAATGGTATTTGGATAATAATCCTATTTCTAATGCCAATGCAGATATTTATGATGCCAATATGACAGGAAGCGGAACTTATGCTGTAGAAGTAACAAATGAATTAGGCTGTTCTAATTTGTCTTCCCCAATAGATGTAATTATCTCTTCAATATTTGAAAACGAAGCGGAATACGGAATAAGGCTATTTCCAACATTGGCAAATGATATTATTAATGTTTCATTGCAAAATGCTGAGATGATAGAATCAGAAATTACGATAATGGATATTGCCGGGAAGCAAATTTTCCAATCATCAGAAATCCTATTTCCAAATATCCAAAAAAGGATAAATATAGCAGATTTACCTGAGGGGATTTATATCATAAACGTAAGGGCGAATAAGGGAATGATTTCAAGAAAATTTATCAAAATATAAAGCGATATTAATCAAATAGTTTACAAAGTGTGGTTTTTTAATCAAAATCACACTTTTTTTATGTTTTGATTTGTTTGCAGAGATATTTTATATATAACTTTATATTCCAAATATGTAAAAACATGATATTTAAATATATCTATTTATGGAAATTATATATCTCTTAATAGGCTTATTGATTGGGGCAATTGCAGTGTGGTTCATAGCTAAATTCAAGTTCAATGGATTGAGTGAAAACGAACTTAGGGAACGCTATGTAGATAGGGAAGTCTTTAAGGCAATAGAAGCTCAGGTAGATGTTGCGAAAGCGGATTTGGATGAAAAGGAACAAGAATTGAGGGATCTTTCTTCATCAAATTCAGCCAAGGAACAAATCATTATTAATCTAGAGGAAAAACTATTTAATCAGAAAGATGAAATGGAATCCATTCATAAGCAAATGGAAGACCGTTTTGCTAATCTAGCTGAAAGATTGTTTGAAGAAAAGAGCAGAAAATTCGTTCTTCAGAACAATGAGCAAATTACCGGGATACTGAATCCTTTTAAAGAAAAATTCAAAGAGTTCGAAGATAATATTGAGAAAAGATATTGGGAGGAATCCAAGGAACGCATTTCCTTGAAAAAGGAAATTGACCAACTCAGGGACTTGAACATGCAGCTGAGTGAGGATGCCAACAGTTTAGTGACAGCCTTGAAAGGAGATAATAAAGTACAGGGAGATTGGGGGGAATTCCAGTTGGAAGTATTGCTTGAAAAGGCAGGTCTGGAAAAGGGCGTGCAATTTATGACCCAGAAATCCTACATGAATGGAGATGGAAAACAACATCGTCCCGACTTTATTATCAACCTTCCGGACAATAAACATCTGGTAATAGATTCCAAAGTTTCCTTGAAATCCTATGAGGCCTATTTCAGTGCGGATAATAAAGTGGACAGAAAGAAACATTTGATAAATCATATCGCAAGCCTCAGAAGCCACATCAAGGA
>JAHDHJ010000241.1 GCA_020631375.1 Saprospiraceae bacterium
GAACAGTATTTCAAGGTGGACAAACACCTTGAAAGGCGAGTTGGGTTCTTGAATAAAAAAACCATCGGGTAGAGTACTTATAAAGAATAAGTCTTACGCTTTTTCTCTTTCTTTTCTTCTTTCTTTGGAGTTTCTTTTTTTTGTTTTGGAGCTTCATCATCATTAGGAGCAACTTCATCTTCCATGAATCCATCCATAGGGAAATCCCTAAAATCAAATGCATTGTCGAGCTGTCCTTTCAGTTGGTCGAACATTTCTGCAAATGCTTCCATATCTTCTCCCCCGAAGAAAAATTGGGCGCCGCCCTCCCCTCCTGTTTCGGGAATCTGGCGGAATAATTCTCCAAAATTTTCCATCCCGTCAGGCAATTCTCCTCCCGGAGCAATGATAATCGTATCACCATTAATAATGATATTTCCATCATTTTCAAAAATCATATTGCCCATGGCGGATTCCATTTCCTTAAGGGCAGAATTAATATCCAATTCAAATGAACTGAGTTTATCCTCTATCTCCTTTTTGAATTGTTGGATATCCAACTCTTCTTGCTGGGCATTCATTGATGAAATCCCTATAAAAAACAGACTTGCTAATAATAAAATATTTTTCATGATGGTTGTACTTGAATATTAAAATCAATTTGTCTGGAATGATGTATAAATAAATGGACAAAAATTGGCGCAGGATTTTTTGTGAATAACAAGGCAAAAAACGTAGGCGATGCAGGGCATCGACGAGGCTTTTTAACGTAGTTAATTGCAAAAAAAACAAGTCAAGATTGGGTATTTATTTGTTCGCCATTCCTCTTACAAATTAAGGACAAAACCATAATATTGATAGTTGCATATTTGCAATACAAGTTGCTGGTAATTTTTGAACAAAGAAAAAGCGTCATTTTTTGTTCAAAATCTTCAATTTCTCACAAAATACTCCTTCTTTTCTTTGATTATCCGCAATTTGACTTACTTAACATTATCCTTAACAATCTTCCATATTGCCATAGCAAGGAAAATCACACTCTCATCCAAACCCAAGTCATTATCCACTAGATCCAAAGCCCTCGGATTCACATCATTGTTATAACCATCTTTTTGCAAAACATGCCCTGCGTCCTTATTTCCGATAATTATCGCAGTGTAAGATTCCAATCTATTCTCAAGGAAATTCGCCAACATGCTTCCATCCGTTCCATAAAGTTTCCCATCCATAATTTTACCCAATGCCACTCCGTTCACTTGCACATCGATTTCCTTTGGATATTCATAATAGAACAGCTCGTTGCCCTCAGTCTGGGCATATAATACTCCAACATTCTCTTTGGTAGGATAGACTTTATATCCATAACTGAAAATCGGTTCTTGATAAATCGAAGCAAAAGCCCCAACAGATTCAAAGCCTCTTTTATTTTTCACTTGTTCCTCTATCTTATTCAAAGAAAGAATCTCAATTTCGTTCTTTTTCCAAGGAATCAATCGCTCAGTAAATCGGGATGCCAATTTTTTCAATTTAAGCAAATCACGGGGCATCTGGTCTTTCAGAGGAATTCTCATCACCCTTTTGGATGAATATGAAAGGGCAATAAATAATATTAGCCATAGCCACCAATACCGTAAGAAAAACAAACCTAAAACTATCATTCCTGTATTTTTTATACAATTTACATATTAGACAGTTTATAAGTTGAAATGGGGACTAGATTCTAATATCCTTTTAGATGAATGCCGCTATTTTTCCGACAGGTGGATAAATTGGTTCTTAATGTATTACTCAAAAACATTTTTTTAACAAATAATAAACCCCATCTATATCCATTTTATAATTGATTTTTAGCATTTTTGCAACATAGAAATGACTCACCCTAAATCAGTAAGCTGTTTGAACAAAAACACCTTGTTTTATTTAAAGAGAGTGTGCCATAATCGTCACACTCTTTTCTTTTTATAAAAAATACAAGCTATGAAAATACTCATTCTTTGTACAGGAAATTCATGTAGAAGCCAAATGGCCCATGGATATTTTTCACATTTTCTTGGCTCTAAAGCTGAAGTCTATAGTGCTGGTACGAAAACACACGGTGTAAATCCAAGGGCAATCACCGTAATGTCCGAAGAAGGGATAGATATCAATCACCATACTTCCAATCTTTTGGATGAATATTTAGACATCAATTTTGATTATATCATCACTGTATGCGATAATGCAAAAGAAGCATGTCCCATTTTTCCGGGTGAGGTAAAATTAATACACAAAAGTTTCCCCGACCCTTATGATGCCGAAGGAACAGAGGAGGAAATATTGGGTGAATTCAGAACAGTAAGGGACAAAATCAAACTTTATATAGAGGGTTTTACCGCTGTACTTTTGAATTGATAAGCCATGAAAAAGACAAAAAGAGAAATCATTTTAAAAACCGCAGCAAGCCTTTTCAGAAGCAAAGGATATTCCGCCACTTCCATGAGGGATTTGGCGAAAGCGGTAGGCATGGAAGCCGCGAGCCTTTATAACCATATCAAATCCAAGCAGGAAATCCTAGCCGCATTACTCCTCGATGCCGCAAATTCTTTTATGGATGGCATGGAAAGAATAGAAAATGAGGATATTAAACCCTTGGAAAAAATAGAACGCCTGATTTCCTTACATATTCGCATCGCCGTAAAAAATACGGATGCCATTTCCTTACTCACCCAAGAATGGAGACATTTGGAAGGAGAAGCCTACACCGAATTCAATTCCAAAAGGAAAGATTACGAGAAAAGGTTCAAAAACATCCTTATCCGGGGTATCGAATCCGAAGAAATAAAAAATGTGAATCCGGATGTCGCTTTGTTTTCCATATTGAGTACGATGCGTTGGTTTTATGCCTGGTATTCTAAAAAAGATGGTTTCAGTATCGGGGAATTAGAACAACAATTTAGCGATGTCTTGATTGTAGGATTGAAAAATTAGCTTCGGATATCCAAGCATTCTAAGTCGCATATATAAACTATGGACTTTGCGGACTTATCCGCAATGAATTTACATCAATACTCCATCCACTGCCTGAATATTTTCAGGTAAATCTTCTTCTCCTAACATATCCCTCAAATCAATTTCTATCGTCCTACATATAGCCGTCATGGGAACATCATTAATGAAATTTTCGAAAGGGTCTTCTGTATTATCCCCCACCATTTCCATAGTAATAAAAATCCATGCAATCAAGACAAAAAACGGAACAGTCAACCAAATAAAATCATGTCCCATTTCTGCGAACTCCCCTACTAAACCAAATGGCATGAGCAAAATAAAAATCCAAGTAAAAACACCACTAAAATAAGCAAATTGTCTAGGAAATGGAGTCTTTTTAATACGCTCACATTTTCCTTGTAAATTATAGAATTCCTCTAGGGAACCCATCAACTCCATGTGTCGGAAATCTTCTATTATCCCCACATTCATAAATTCCTTGAGTTCTTCTCCCTGAATACGGATTAATTGGGTAGCTGTATTCTTACATTTTATCAAATATTGAATCTCTTTCTCCCCCTTTAGAATAAACGGACCGACAGACTCTTGCCAATCTGATTTTCCCGGCTTCCCCTTATATAGATGACTGACATGTTTCTTATAGTTTATACTAAAACTGGACGGATTCCTTAATTGTAACCTCAAGGCATTTATCCAAGCAATATGCCTATAAATCATTCTTTTCTGATGAGCATATAATTCCTCTTCGGTAATTTTCCCTTCGGTAAGCCTCAATGTCATAAAACTGAGAACCTGATTCCCCCAAGTCCTGCTATAGTTAATGATACTGCCCCATATTTTTCTGGCTTCCCAAAACCTATCATAAGCCTGATTATTCTTAAAGCCAATATAAAAGGCTACCGCAATACCTATGGTACTCAAAGGAAGAAAAGGAATCGCGCCATTTATTTCATGATGTTCCAACCAATGATAAAAGAAAACAACACAAAATCCATACAGAGAGAAAAATAATACTCTGAAAAAAGAAAATTTAAAAATCAATTTCCAACTAATATTCCTATTGATATACATATCGTTTCTATTTTCTAACCGCAAATAAAGGCAAAATAATACGCTTTACGAAATATCGGATTTGCATATCTCATGCTTATCTTGTAAATTTGTAAAAACTAACAACTGTTAGTCAAATCATTCTTATGGCAAAAATCCGTTTCCATTCCCTTAAGGTAAAAGACCTCCGTAAAGAAACAAGTGATTGTACTTCCATCGCTTTTGAGGTTCCGGAAGAACTCAATGATTCTTTCCAATATAAACAAGGACAATACCTTACATTAAGAAAAGAAATCAATGGCGAGGATATCCGCCGTTCTTATTCCATTTGTAGCAGCCCACTTGAAAATGAAATAAGAGTGGCTGTAAAAAAATTGGAAGATGGTAGATTTTCTACTTTCGCGAATGACATACTTCAAGTAGGAGATACATTGGATGTCATGCCGCCTATGGGCAATTTCTATACAGAACTCGATTCCAAACAAAGGAAATCCTATGTCGCTTTTTCCGCTGGAAGCGGAATAACTCCCATAATGTCCATTATTAAAATGACATTGGAAACGGAGCCAGAATCAGAATTTACACTTCTATTCTGTAATAGGAACATACATTCCATTATCTTCAAGGAAGAAATCGAAGGACTTAAAAACAAATACCTTAATCGTTTTCAAGTTTATCATTTCCTTACAAGGGAAATGCAGGATATCCCATTGTTCAATGGGCGTTTCGATAAGGAGAAATTGGATGAAATCCTTGGAGGAATTGTAAATGTAAATGAAACCGACGAATACTTCATTTGTGGACCGGAAGAAATGACTTTAGGTATAAAAGGAGAATTGGAAAACAGAAAAATCGCTCCGAAAAAAATTCATTTTTAACTCTTCACTTCTCCTGATGCAAAAAAAGGAGAAAAGAAAAAGACCAAAAAGAAAGTCAAAAACGACAAGGTCAGTTTAGTAACCATAAAGGATTCCGGCACAAGTTTCCAATTCGAATTGTCACAAGGGACAAACAACATCTTGGATGCGGCATTATTGAATGGAGCAGATTTGCCATTCGCCTGTAAAGGTGGAGTATGCTGCACTTGCAAAGCCAAAGTGATAGAAGGAAAAGTAGAAATGGATGTCAATTACGCACTAGAACCCGAAGAAGTAGAACAAGGATATATCCTAACTTGTCAAGCCCACCCACTTACCGAAACAGTGGTAGTGGATTTTGATGAGGCAGTTTGATAAAATGAGACATTAGATTTTAGACACTAGAGATTAGATTTTTTTATTTTGATCTAAAGTCTAGTGTCTAAAATCTAGCATCTAAAATCTAAAAAAATGAATCTAGAAGAAAAATTCCAAGCAAAAATAGATGCCGAGATAAAAATCGAGGCAAAGGACTGGATGCCGGAAAAGTATCGTAAGACATTGATTCGCCAAATATCCCAACATGCACATTCTGAAATCGTAGGAATGTTGCCTGAAGGAAATTGGATTACCCGCGCACCTAACCTGAGGAGGAAAGTAGCACTCCTAGCTAAAGTACAGGACGAAGCCGGGCATGGATTATATCTATATTCCGCTGCGGAAACGCTAGGAGCAGAACGGGACCAATTATTCCAAGATTTGAATTCGGGCAAAGCCAAATATTCCAGCATTTTTAATTATCCAACATTAACCTGGGCAGACATAGGAGCTATTGGTTGGCTTGTAGATGGTGCTGCCATCATGAACCAAGTCATGCTTACCCGTGCTTCTTATGGTCCTTATGCCAGAGCAATGGTAAAAATATGCAAGGAAGAATCTTTCCACCAACGCCAAGGCTATGAAATCATGCTGACCCTAGCCAATGGCACTCCGGAACAAAAGGAAATGGCACAAGATGCCCTTAATCGTTGGTGGTGGCCATCATTGATGATGTTCGGTCCTAGAGATGCGGAATCCACCCACTCCGAACAGGCTGCCATCTGGAAAATAAAACGAAAAACAAATGATGAATTGCGACAGCATTTCGTAAATGTATCTGTTCCACAAGCAGAATTCCTTGGTCTTAAAATGCCTGACGACAAAATAAAACTCAACGAAGAAACCGGTGATTATGAATTCGGAGAAATTGATTGGGACGAATTTTGGCAAGTGGTAAAAGGAAACGGCCCTTGTAATAAAGCAAGATTAAAGGCCAGGAATAAAGCGTATGATGAGGGGGCTTGGGTAAGGGAAGCAGCA
>JAHDHJ010000242.1 GCA_020631375.1 Saprospiraceae bacterium
AATTGAATAAAAGATATTTTTGCGGTCGTGCATTGGATAACCGTATGGGAGGCGTTTGTATAGCGGAAGTTGCCAGAATGCTCAAGGAAAATAAAGTAAAACTACCTTATACGCTATATATCGTCAATTCGGTACAGGAAGAAGTAGGATTACGTGGTGCGACGATGATAGCACATACCTTATCTCCGGATTTGGCAATAGTAACCGATGTTACCCATGACACTTCAACTCCTATGATTAATAAGAAAACTTATGGGGATGTGAAATGTGGGCTTGGACCATCTATTACTTATGCACCTGCTTGTCATAACAATGTTGTCCACTTGGCGGAGGATGTCGCTATTGATAATGAAATCCCTTTCCAAAGGGAAGCCGCTAGTAGGGCAACAGGAACAGATACGGATGCTTTTGCCTTTTCCAAGGGAGGAACTCCCTCTGCTTTGATTTCATTGCCATTAAGGTATATGCACACAACAGTTGAAATGGCACATATTGATGACATTGAAAATACCATAAAGTGGATCTATGAAATATTGAAGAAAGTGAAAAAAGGACAGAGCTTTAAATATCTTTAATTCAAGCTGCGTTTTACGCAACATTTAAGTGATTGGACAAAAATAATCCAATAGTAGTTCTATCATAGAATTATGGTAAGCAATGTTTTATCTGAAAATTTCTATATCTAAATATCTAGTCATCTACTTAAATTGCCCTACAAAAAAAGCTTCGTCGACCATCGACGAAGCTTTTTTTATTCTATATTATTGCTAATATTAAAGGGAAAATTCTTTCTTGATTTTATTCACCAAATCCAATTTCTCCCAAGCAAAAGTAGTATAGGATTTTGATCCTACTTTTTTCTTTCCTACGGATCTTCCCATATGTCCGTAAGCAGCAGTTTCAGAAAATATAGGGTTTTTCAAACCGAACCTTTTCACAATAGCAGCTGGACGCATATCGACTAAACCTTCCAATCTAAGAGCAATATCCCCATCTGTCAATCCTTCTTTTTTGCAAGTACCATAAGTATCAACAAAAAGTCCGACGGGTTTCGCAACTCCAATCGCATAGGCAACCTGAACCAAACATTGGTCAGCTAATCCTGCCGCAACGATATTCTTAGCAATATGCCTTGTAGCATAAGCAGCGGAACGATCCACTTTAGAAGAATCCTTTCCGGAGAAAGCTCCACCTCCATGCGCTCCTTTACCACCATATGTATCAACTATGATTTTACGTCCTGTCAAACCGGTGTCACCATGAGGGCCGCCAATAACGAATTTACCTGTTGGATTGATATGGTATATGATGTCCTTTGTGAATAATTTTTTCAATCGTGCCGGCAATGATTTCTTTACCCTTGGAATAAGGATTTTCACTACATCTTCACGAATGGTTTTAAGCATTTTACTATCTGTAGCAAAATCGTCATGTTGTGTAGAAACTACGATGGTATTTATTTTCTTGGGCTTATGATTGTCATCATATTCTATCGTTACTTGGGATTTGGAATCCGGACGAAGATATTTCATCTTTTTGCCCTCTTTCCTTATTGCCGCCAATTCTATCAATAAACGATGTGATAAATCCAATGCCAGTGGCATGTAGTTATCCGTTTCATTGGTTGCATAACCGAACATCATTCCTTGGTCTCCTGCTCCTTGTTCCTCTGCTTTTTTCCCTACATCAACACCTTGGGCGATATCTGCCGATTGTTCATGTATAGCGGATATAATGCCACATGAATCCGCATCGAATTGGTATTCTGATTTAGTATAACCAATCCTTCTGATTACTTGTCTCGCGACTTCCTGAACATCCACATATGCTGTGGAACGAACTTCTCCGGCAAGAACAACCAAACCTGTCGTAACCAAAGTTTCACAAGCAACTTTTGAATTTTTGTCTTGGGATAAAAAAGCATCAATGATGGCATCTGAAATCTGATCAGCTACTTTATCAGGATGTCCTTCAGAAACGGACTCAGAAGTAAATAAATACGGCATTCTTTTATATTTATTGATGAATTATTTAAAAACGCTGCAAATATATGTATTTGCAAATGAAAAAGTTGAATAAACTTATAAAAATCATTGAGACCGAAAATTTACCTGATATTGCACTTCAAAAGGGGCTTTCCGTCCAAGTATCCTTCTAACAAATCTCCCTTTTTTATTTCCCCGACGCCGGCAGGTGTTCCGGTATAAATCAAGTCTCCTAATTTGAGGGTGAACATGGTAGAAATATAAGAAATCAAAACACCGAAATCAAAAATCATGTCCTTGGTGTTGCCTTGTTGGACAGTAGTTCCGTTTTTCTTCAAACTGAAAGGAATGTCCTTATTTTTCCAATCTTCATAAGAGACGAAAGTTCCAATGGGAGCAGAGAAATCAAAGCCTTTGGCAATTTCCCAAGGATGCCCTTTTTCTTTACATCTATTTTGTAAATCCCTAGCGGTCAAATCCAAGCCCAAGGAAATTTCACTGATATATCTATCTGCAAACTGAGGTTCTATATGTCTTCCGTTTTTTCCTATTTTCAAAACGACTTCGCATTCGTAGTGGATTTCATTGGAAAAATCCGGATAGAAAAAATGGCGTCCTTTGATAAGGAGGGCCGTATTAGGTTTCATGAAAACCAATGGCTTTTTAGGAACAGGATTATTCAATTCTTTGGCGTGATCGACATAATTTCTTCCGATACAAAAAATTTTCATTGGGATAAGATTAAAGTGGAAAGGGTATTTTATAAAAAAATCCATTGCCAAGTTCAAAATATTCTTCATCACTTAGCAATGGATTATTGATTCTATTCGCTTAATAGACTTTATTTATGCAAGATTATGAAAGACAGATTGCACATCATCATCTTGCTCGAAACGGTCGATTAGGGCAAGCACATCATCTATTTGTTCTTCAGTCAATTCTTTCGTAATCTTAGGAATGCGTTGCAATTCGGCTTTATTTACTTCCAAGCCTAATTTTTCCAAAGCGGATTGTAAATTACCAAAATCCGTATAAGCGGAATAAAGCATATAATATTCAACATCGTTTTCCGTATCTTTCTTCAATTCCTCCAGACCATGATCTATCAACTCCAACTCGATTTCCTCCGGGTCTTCTATCTTATCCAATTCTATATAAAAGACGCCTTTCCTATCAAAGAGAAAATCGTGCATTCCATTGGTACCTAAAGTACCTCCTTTTTTATTGAAAGAAGCCCTTACATTCGCAACAGTTCTGGTGGGATTGTCTGTTGCCGTTTCTATTACAACAGCTACACCATGAGGAGCCATGCCCTCATATACCAATTCTTGGAAACCGGAAGTATCCTTATCCGATGCCTTTTTTATGGCAGCTAAAATCCTATCCTTAGGCATTTGTACTGACTTGGCATTCTGTATGGCTCTACGCAAAGTATGGTTAGTGTCCGGATCCGGACCTCCTTGCTTTACTGCAATGGTGATTTGTCTTCCTGCCTTACTGAATTCCTTTGCCATCCTATCCCATCTGGCAAATTTGGTTGCTTTTCTATATTCAAACGCTCTTCCCATTCTATTTTATTTTTTATTTCGACTGCAAATTTAAGCATATGCGTCCAAAATGTCAAAAGTATGTTTGCAGTTTTAAAAATCTATGTTTTGAAAGATTTGTATGAGTTTGCAAATCAAATCAGTAGAGTACGGACATGAGTTTGTTCAAGTATTGTGAAGTCGTTTCTTTCATATACCAACCCACACTCGTAGCAGCTTTGTCCAGTAGATTCATTTCAAAGAATCCATAATCAAAACGATGCTTATTTCCTGAAGTCATTTCTTCTCTCTTTGAAATCAGAATCAAGACTTCGGAATTGGAAATATTATTCTCTCCTCCGGAACCTATGAAAGTCTTGATTCTTTTTTCAGTGTCAATTAATGCATCCTTGAATATTTCCAAATCCTTGCTGGCTTCTGAAAGTATTTTTCTTTGCATTTGAATTCCCTCAATGGCTAATGCAATTTCCTGCTCCACTTCTTTTTCTATTTTATCCAAAGAGTAATAATCATTATCAATGTCCTCATTGAATTGAAGTACGGATGCTTGGTGGATCTCTGCCAATTCCCGCATGGGAACAATAATGCTTTCAAAGGCATTATTCAAAAAGGCATAGTATTCTTTTTCTCCTGGAAGGTCAAGTCTGGCATTCTTGTTTTCTGCCAATAAGAATATTTGTGTGAAATTATTAAGGACCTTATGATCTACAGCACTGGCTTCACTTAGAATCCGTGAAAAGGATTCTGCTTTCTTCTGAAAGATTTTATTCCTTTCCAAAATTTCATCAAGCGGCTCTTTATGATTTATGGGTGGTTCATATGCCCGAGATAAATCCAAGGGCTTGGATTCATCATCCAAATATTGTTTTTTCTTTTTCTCATCATCCCCAAAAAGGAAGTCGTCATAAGGATTCGGCATCTTTCTTTTTTAATTCGACTACAAAATATGGATTTCTTTGAATATAAAGGTAATCAAGATAACTATTGAGCCAAAAAAATTAAATTAAGATGCCATTCAATTTGCTATAAAGACCTAACTTGCTGTAAATACAAAATAGATATGGTTTCCACCAATAAAATATTATCGACATATTCCATTTCTGAAGAATATGGATTCTTATCTATTAATTCTATCGAAAAGTTGTCCACAGAATATGCCGAATGGGAAAATATTGCAGAAGAATTCACTGGACTTTTTGAGACAGACAAACTTAGAGTAAAATTGGATGAAATGAGAATTATCCATGACCCATTTTTCAAGAATAAAATAGAGTGGGAGAGAGCTATGCTCTTGCTTTCTTATTTCGCCAATGCTTATGTTATGGGGATAAATGAAAGGCTAGATTATTTGCCGGAATCCATTGTTATTCCTTTGGTGAAAGTAGCAGATAAATTAAAACGGAAACCTATTTTGTCTCATGCTTCAGCGGTTTTGAATAATTGGAAATTAATAAATCCTGATAAACCATTTTCAATACAGAATATTGGAACAATAATTAATTTTAAAAATTCAAAAATAGAATCCAGCTATATTTTGAAAGCTATTCTTTTTGAAAAGAATGCTGCAAAAGGAATCAAAACTTGTATTGATGCAATTTTAGCCATTGAGAAAAATGATGAATTAGAATTACTATTTTCTTTGCAAGAGATAAAAAAAACAATATTAATTTTAATACAAAATCTGAAAGAATTAAAATCGGATTTTGAATCTTATTTTTTTAATAAAGAACAAGATCCATTACAAATTTCCTTTGAAAATATAGATTATAAGGGTGTAGAAAACCCAATTAGGACTTACCGGGGTTTTAATATAATGCAAAGCCTTATTTTTCAAATGTTTGATGCATTATTCTGTATTAGGAATAATAATTTATTCTTAAAAGAAATGAGAGATTATATGTCTCCCTTGCATCATGATTTTTTAAGATTCATAACATTTAAATCTAAATTAAAAGATTATTGTTTACAAAGGAAATCATTACAAAATGATTATAAAGATTGTTTGGATTTATTAGAGCAATTCAGGTCTGAATATCTGAATCAAATTCCTCTCTCAAAATTCCATAACCGATAGAATCAAAATATTCACCTTTCACTATCCTTGCTTTTCTAAATCTTGCTTCTAATGTAAAACCTAATTTCTCGGCTAATTTCATCATCCCAAAATGACCTGACCATGTTCTCATATCCAAACGGACGAGTTCGGGACGATTATCAAATAAATACTTACACCAAAATAACAAAGCTTCAAAACCAATTCCTTTGGACCAATTTTCCTCATCGTAAATACAGAGCCCAATACAAAGCCAATTCGTTTCCTTACTTTCCCAATAAGAAGAAACCAAGCCTATCATTTCATCAGAATGAATATTTGCAATAACCATTCTGTCTCTAGGGAAACTGAAACTATTATTTTTAATATTATCTTTTATTTTTGATAGATAATCCTCAACTTCTTCTTTGGTCATATTTTTATAATAAGGACCATTGAAGTCCATCCATTTGTAATGTTGGCTGTTCCATTTTCTAAATACTTGCACATCTCCAATTTTCCAATCCCTTATTTTTATTTGCTGTCTTTTCTTACCCATTTTTTGCTTGTGATTTTGTCTTTATAAAATTAACTACTCTACCCGATGGTTTTTAAAATAACTGCCGTTTCAGGTGTTTGTTCACCTG
>JAHDHJ010000243.1 GCA_020631375.1 Saprospiraceae bacterium
TGGGGAAAAACCCTCAAGGCATTTTTTTTATTGACAAAAAGTAATCATTTATTTTACACTTAATTTCTGTGTCAAATTTGATCCGTTATCCAGAATAACTTGAACAAAATAAAGTCCGGAATTTAATTCTGATATGTTCAGGTCATAAATTTGAGTTCCTGATTGTCCTGTTTTATTTTCTATCATTAATATCCTTCCCGTTATATCCATAATGCGAATTTCCAAATCATGTGTTTCGAAAATATTCATTTCCAAAAATACATTATCGGAAGCGGGGTTCGGATAAAGGGATGTTATGGATGCATCTTTTGTTATATCTTGGGTGCCTACTGTTATCATGGTCGTCTGTGAAGTTGAAGTACAACCATTAGCGTCTGTGAAAATTACAGAATAATCTCCGTCCGCAGCAGCCGTATAAGTATCGGCATCAGCACCTGAAATCGCATTGCCATCCAAATACCATTGTACATCATGCCCGTTAGGGTTCGCTACGGATAAATCGTTTACATTTTGTGCAATTACGGGTTCTTCCGGAAAATCATGGACAGTAACAGTAAGTGTATCTATTGAGGTATCACCTACTACGAGTCCTATTGTTACAACTCCGCTCAAGTTGCCATTATTAAAATTATAATCCCCTACTCCATTATTGATATTAATTGTAAAATTACCTAAATCATCATGGGGAGAACCGACTACCGGCAAGGATTCATCTTCATCCCAAACCGTAAAATCAAAACTCAATCCTCCTGTAGGAATGGATAAATTCGACCAACAATGGCTATTCACATCACTTCCTGATGGCAAATTGATTCCGGTTATCGTAATAAATGGATCAGGACAAGGAAACCCTGTAAAAGTATGGCAACCGCAAGCAGCTTCTTCCACATCACCACAATATCCTGCCTCGATATCACTAACACATATATTCGTAACTACATAATTAGAAACTGTGGTTTCCAAAATAATGTCATAAACTCCTGGGGAATTGTATTGGTAAGTTACTTCCTTATCCGTATGGGACTGTCCATCTCCAATATCCCAAGACCATGTCGTAGGTTGATCGGGATTAAAGTCTTGGACGGCTGTCAGTGTTTCTCCTAAAGATCCACAGTTTTCAATTTCTGAAAATGCTATGCCTTCTTCCGGAGGCAAAACAGTTAATTCCGCAGTATAGGTTTGTTCAAAATCATCCACATTCCCAAATCCCGCAACGGAAACATCTGCCAATAAACGGATGGTAATCGTATAATTCCCTGGAGCGACATCAGGCGTTCCGCAAATTTGGATACAACCCAATTCAGATGTGGGCGGATTACTGCTCGGTTGGTAAATACAACTCGGCATATTACAAGACCATTCCAATCCCGTAGGCAGGTTGACCAGTTCTACTATATCTACATTCAAGAGGGTTACATCCGCAGTAACGGGATCCGTAATCTGAATAACTTCCGGCATATAAAAGGTTACCGTTTCGTCGTAAGCTTCACCTACTTGGGCATTAGGAATAACCTCCGGACAAAGCCCTCCTCCGGGCTGCAATGTAGGACAATTCGAATCTACCGTACAAGTGCCGCAATTGGTATTTCCCGGTTGGGCAAAGGCAAAATCGGATAAAAAAAGAAAGAATAAAAAAGAAAAGAGTACATGTAATTTGTTCATATTAAATTGATTTTTATTAGCCCAAATTGGGTATAATTAATGAACTAAATTACTATTTTCTTTTAATATTTTACCAGACAAAAATTATTATAACAATTATTTTGTCCCCTTTCAAATAATTTGAAAAAACTGTTCGTTTTAAATCGTCTGCATCCTTACCAATTTATGGTAAACTCCCTTAGAACGAATCAATTCATCATGGCTTCCCATCTCTTTGATTTCCCCCTCTTCCAAAACAACAATAATATCCGCATCCTTAATGGTGGAAAGTCGGTGGGCAATGACAATAACCGTCCTGTCTTTCATTACTTTCTGCAAAGCTTCCTGTACTGCTTTTTCGGATTTAGAATCCAATGAGGATGTCGCTTCGTCCAATATTAAAATCGGAGGGTTTCCTAAAATGGCACGTGCGATGGTAAGGCGTTGGCGTTGACCGCCACTGAGTTTGTTTCCTCTGTCTCCAATGATAGAACCATATCCGTTTTCCGTTTCCAAAATAAATTCGTGGGCATTGGCGATACGGGCAGCGGCTTCTACGTCTTGCTTGGAAAAACCCGTTCTACCGAAAACAATATTATTATGAATCGTATCATGAAAAAGAATGGGTTCTTGGGAAACAATCCCGAACAAATGCCGCAATGTTCGGATTTTACAATCCTTTATATTAATATCATCAATATAAATTCCGCCCTCACTTACATCATAAAAACGAGGTATCAAATCCGTCATCGTAGTTTTGCCACTTCCCGATTCTCCAACTAATGCAACAATACTTCCTTCGGGAATCCTGAGGTTGATTTGCTTCAACACCTTGGTATCTTCTTCGTAGGAATGGCTTACATTTTTGAATTCGATCTGATGTTTGAATGCTTCTAGGGCAATGGCATTTTCAGATTCCAAAATATCATTCTCGGATTCCATTATATTTTTAATCCTATCGGATGCCGCCAATCCTTTTTGTACATTATAATATGCTTTAGAGAATGCTTTCGCGGGATTGATTACACTATAAAATGCAAATAAAAATGTAAGGAATGTTTCGGGAGAAGTCTCTCCACTGAACACATACCTTGAACCTACAATCAACAAAACAGAAACAACGGCTATTCCCAAAAATTCAGATAATGGAGAAGATAAATCTCGTCTCCTAAATACAGGAATCAAAGTATTCCGATAATCATTATTCTTCGCAACGAATACTTTCCTCATATAATTCTCCGCATTGAATCCCTTGATGATCCTAAGCCCGGAAAGGCTTTCTTCCACCACTGCAACCATGCTTCCCATGATTCCTTGTGCCACCGCACTCCCTTTTTTCAGTTTGCTTCCTATCACTCCTATGAAGCCTCCGGTAACAACGACCATTAGTATGACTACCAATGTCAAAGATGGACTCACATATATCATATAAGTTAGGCAACCAATAATCATTAATGGCTCCCTCACAATGGTTTCTACTACATTGAGAATACTGGATTCTATTTCCAATACATCAGAAGTCATCCTGGAAATCAAATCGCCCTTTTTCTTTTTAGAATAAAATGAAAGTGGAAGCTCATTGAATTTATCATAGAGTTTTTCCCTGATATCCCTCACTATCCCTGTCCTGACAGGAGCCATGAAATAGAGTGATAAGAAACGAAATAGATTTTTGAAAAAGAAAATGGAAATAATGAATGCACAGACATATAAAAGTGCCCTTTCTTTTCCCTCGCTTTGAATGAGGAGAAAAAAATTGTATTCTAAGTAATCTATATATTTGCCCATTCCGGGCAATGTCCAATCTGGTGGAGGAACTTCCTTGATATCCCTATTGAACAATAATCTCAAAAAAGGAATTAATGAGGGAATACTCACGACAGAGAATACCACCATCAATAAATTGCTAATGATATTCAACCAAACATAGCGTTTGTAATCTTTGACATATTCAAATAAGCCCCTTAGTGATTCCATTTATTTAAGTTGCGTAAACGCAACAGACTTTAGACATTAGTATTTAGATATTAGACTACGCTATTTCAAAAAGATGGTTTTCATAGAAAAATCATTATCATCTAGATACTAAAGTCTGAATACTAATATCTATTGCGTTTTACGCAATTTTATTCCACGATAACACTCTTGTACATTTCTTTGGAAAACCCTTCTTCTGCATCAATCTTCCTTTTCATTCCGACTATATAATCGAATTCGACCACATCTCCTTCGTTCACATTCTTGAGAATATCCCTCATACCTTGCACAAAAGTTCCATCTTCGCTTACTAGTTTTTTAGTTTTGCCATTTTTATTCACTGTCAAGGTGAGGGATTTGATATAGTTATCCACATCCTGAATTCCACAAATATTCCTAGCATCCAATTCATCTTCTGCCATCCCCCTTATGACATCCTTTTTAATAAATTCTGTAAGGTAGCTTTCGCAGAACAAGTCGGAAAGGACTTCGTATTTTTCGCTTTTTATTATTATCGGCACCACTCTGAATTTTACGGGCAAATGCATTTGTACTTTTACTGCTTTACCATTTTTCTTACCCGGTTTCCAAGCACCCATTGTCTTTAGTACTCTTAATGCTTCTTCTCCACATCCGCTTCCGATGTCTTTTACTATGCTTGGCTCAGTGATTTCACCTTTTTCATTGATGATAAATTTGAGTACGACCATGCCCTCTAACATTTTCTGTCTGGCTTCCGCAGGATAGGAAATATTTTCCGCCATGAATGTCATTGTAGCACGATCGGAACAACTCTTTTTTTCTTTGTTCGTAGGAAAACTATCACAAGAACCAAAAATAGGCATCTCATCCACAATCTTATATACCTCATCCCCTTGGGCAAATATGGTATTGGTAAAAAGGGTGAATGTAATAAATGAGAAAAAAATGTATTGCAGCTTCATATATAATTAGATAAAGAATTTCAAAATTATGTTAAATTTGCGGATATACCAATGATATAACGCATTTAACTGTTCTTTTGTGTTTATTTATTTGGTAATAAAAGCATATAACTAAACTACTAGACTTTACACGCAAATATCTTTTTGCAGAAAACTAAGACGGCAATCATCTTATGCTTGAACAGCTTAACCCTTTAATAATATTAATCATTGTAGCCACGTATTTCGCTGCATTGATTGGTATTTCATATTTTACGAGCAAGGATTCTGACAACGAGGATTTCTTTGTTGCCGGAAGGCAATCGCCGTGGTATGTCGTTGCATTCGGGATGATAGGTGCTTCCCTTTCAGGTGTGACTTTCATTTCTGTTCCGGGTTGGGTAGAGGGCAATCAGTTTTCCTATATGCAGATGGTTTTGGGTTATCTCTTCGGCTATGCTTTCATAGCATTCGTCCTGATGCCCATGTATTATAAAATGCAGTTGACTTCCATTTATACTTATCTGGAAAAGCGTTTCGGTAACGTTTCTTATAAAACGGGTGCAGTTTTCTTTTTGATTTCAAGGACAATCGGGGCTGCATTCAGGCTTTATCTAGTCGCTATCGTTCTCCAACAATTCGTAATGGATTCCTTTGGTGTACCCTTTCCGGTAACGGTCATGGGAACCATAGTCCTCATTTGGGTTTATACTTATAGAGGTGGAATCAAGACCATTGTTTGGACGGATACGCTTCAGACTTTGAGTATGTTGGTCGCTGTGATCATGACCATTATTTTCATAGGGCAAAAAATGGAACTTGGTTTTGGAGAAATGTTTAACATGGTAAAAGATTCTAATTATTCCCAGATATTCTTCTTTGATGATTTCTTCAATGATGGAAAACATTTTGTCAAGCGTTTTCTAGCTGGTGTCTTCATAGCAATAGTCATGACCGGATTGGATCAGGATATGATGCAGAAAAACCTAAGCTGTAAGACATTGGGCGATGCCCAAAAAAATATGGTTGTTTTCAGTATCGTTCTTGTATTCGTGAATTTATTATTCTTAGGAATGGGAGCCTTATTGTTTCTTTATGCCAGCAATGTAGGTATCGATGTTCCCGCTAGAACTGACTTGCTTTATCCTACCATTGCCTTGCAACATCTGCCTCCGATTGCGGGAATTGTTTTCATTATCGGTTTGGTGGCTGCTGCATATTCCAGTGCGGACTCTGCACTGACTTCCTTGACTACCTCTTTTTGTGTGGACATTCTTGGTTTTGAAAAACAACAAGATGCCCTGAAAGCAAATGAATATGGTGAAGCCATTTATTCGGAAGAAGAAATCGATGAGAAAAACAAAGCATTGAAAAAGACAAGGACTTTGGTTCATATCGGATTTTCGGTATTGCTTTTCTTAGTGATTATTATTTTCTGGAGTATCAACAATGATTCTGTCATCAGTCAAATATTCAAAGTCGCAAGCTATACTTATGGACCCTTGCTGGGGCTATATTTCTTTGGTTTCTTTACTAAACAAAAAATCATAGATAAATGGGCTTGGCTGGTATGTTTGTCTGCTCCGATA